>DAHVAA010000147.1 GCA_027314845.1 Thermoplasmata archaeon
GGCCCGCGCAGCGTCACGGTCGCGCCGGCGGCCCCGCTCGTCTCGCGGTAGGAGACGGAGCACTTGAGCCCCCCGAGCTCGTTCGAGACGTATCCGGTGGCGCCCGGGGAGATGGTGTTGCGGAAGATCTGCGCCAACGGAGGACTCGGGGTAAAAAGGGGGAAGGGGTTATTAAAGCCGCGCTCGGGCTACGCGGGCTTGCTCGGCGGAGTCGCGGTCGGGACGCTCGTCGGCAGGGCGTTGATGAGCTGGCCGATGTACTCCGTTCCGATGTAGCCCACGCCGATGGCCGGGAGGAGGCTCGCGTCGAGGCCGGTCGGGACGGCTAGCCCGACGAGCACGACGGCGAGGATGGCGGCGAGGGCGCCATACCCCACGTGGCCGGCTGCCGAGGCCTCGTTCGTCTTGTTGAGCAGGTTGTTCTTGTAGGCGTAGAAGAAGCCGCCCAGGCCACCGGCACCGCCGGCGTAGAGCAGGGGAGAAAGATCCATGAATCACCCCCTCCACGGACGGGACGGGGCCCCGCGAAAGAGGGTCACGTCAGGGGAAGCGCCTTCTCCCCGATAACCCTTCCGTTCGGGTGTCACGGGTGCATCCACAGGGGCGAGGAGAGGATGGCCGCCGCGATGCCGACGAGCGCGACCCACAGGTGTCGGTGGTCGTGGTTCTTCGGGATGGGCCGGCGCATGAGGAGCTCCTCGATCTGCCCCACCCGGCGGTCGATGGAGAGGAGGAGCTGGCGGTCGGTGGGCTCCGCTGGCGATGGGCTCATGCGCCATACCACGCCCAGGTCGGCGCGACCGTGTAGGTAAGGGTAATGCTCGCGCCAGGGTCGAGCGTGATCTCCATCCCCTCGGCGAGCGTGGTCGTGAACGTCTCGGTGTTCCCGGCCGGGTCCGTGATGGCGTAGGCCGTCCCCGTGCCGCCGGTCTTGAGGTAGACTCGGACGGGGAAGGCATAGGAGTTGGCTTGCGCAGTCCCGCTTGACGGGACGCTCGGGGTAGCGAGGGCGAATCCGCCATGATTCACAATGTAGCCGTTGCTCAGCGCGAACTTGAACCCGGAAAGAGTTCCGCTTCCCGCGTTCAGTTGGGTCCCCCTCATGTCGACGTAGTAGGGGTATGGGTAGCCGTTCGAGTCGGCGGTGTCCGTGAAAGAGCAAGTCGAGGAATCGAGGATCGTAATGTATGCGTTCATGCGGATATTTCGGATTTGGCACCCGCCGGCGCCGCCGGTCCCGCCCCCTCCGCCGAAAAGCGCGGAGCTGTCGGACAGGCCGTGCCACGTACCGTGAGAGATGAAGGACTGAAGGGTATACCCGTTCGTGCTGAAACGGGTTCCGGTAAAGGCGTTCGCCTGGTAGCAGTTGTAGAGCAGGAGGCTCCCGGAGTTCCCGGTCAGCTCAAAGCCGTCGAGGGTAGTGTCGAGGAGGGTCATCAGCTGGAATTCGCCGCTGAAACTGTCGAGCTGGCAGTCATCAAAGTAGATGCTTCCCCCCGGCACATTGAAGATCGAGGAGGGAGAGGTGCCGGCGTTCTGAATGTTGAGATTCTTGAAGCGCGAGTTCTCCGCGCCGATCCAGTTGATTGGCCGCCCGCTCCACGTTCCGACGACCGCAACGTTCTCGATAATGTTCTGCCCGTTCTCCTCGGGGCACTGAATGTCCATCCCCGTTCCACCCTCTCCATTGGAGAAGATGTTGAAGTCCTTGAGCGTCCTGAAATTGAAGTCGTCGCTGGAGTTGTTCACCAGGCCGGAGATCCCCGAGGCGGTCGTCATGATCTGGGTGTCCAGCATACCGGCCCCGACGAGGGAGACGTAGCTGGAGGAGGGGAAGGTCACGGCCTCCGTTATCCTGAAGGTGCCCGCCAGCATCCGCGCCGTGCCGACGTCCCCGAACTGTTGGATGTCCTCGGACGTGGCTACGTAGTCGAGCGCCTCCTGGATCCCGCTCGTGGTGGTCCCCGGCGTGAACGCCCCGAAGTCCGACCCGTCCGGGATCGTGGAGGGCGACACCGTGACGTACGGCTTGCCCCGGACTCCCGCCCATTCCGGGGGTGGCTGGAGGAAGCTCATCGGGGCCCCCTCAGTCGACCACTACTGCCTTGACGCAGATCGAGTCCCCGACGTTCGCTCCGTTGATCCCCATGTCGCCGATCCAGATCGCGAACCCGGTCGGCACGTCCGTCGCGCCGGCGGTGCCGGCGGTGAGGGGGAACTCCTTCCCCTGGCCCCCGATCGTGAGCCACACGATGCCGGTGTTCGGGGTCCCGCTCGCCCGGATGGCTTGGTACTCGTACGAGAGGGCCCACAGCTGCGGGGCCCCGGCGGACTCTCCCTGCGCGAGCGTGTTCGCCGTCTGGACGGTGAGCGTGAACGTCACCGTCCGCGCCGGGAGGAGGGGCCCGGGGCCGGTGGGGGGGCGACCCGGCATCGCGGGTTACCCCTCTACGCGACCCGCCGTCCCGGGGGCGAGACGGAGCCGACGCCCCCCGCGACCCGCCGGGGCACGACCTGCCCGGCGGCGTTCGTGCCCGCGACGTTCTGCGTGAGGGGCGGGACCGGGGTCGGCGCCGCCGCCGGCTCGGGGGTGAGCGGGGATCCGTAGTCGAGCTGCGTCCACAGCTCGTCCAGCGAGGCCGACCAGCTGGTGCCGGTCGTGATCCACAGGTGGTCCGCGCGCTGCCTGAGCAGGCCGACCACGATGTTGGATTGGTTCGCCGCCTGCGAGTTGGGGAAGAGCGTCTGGGCCGCGTTGCCCGTGTAGATGTCCTCGATGTCGAGGGTCCGGCCCGCGCCTCCCTGCGCGTCCAGGACGACCTTCGAGACGTTGGTCGACCCGGTGCCCCAGGTCGTGCCGACGAGCTCGAGGAAATCCGGGCTCATCCCGGCGGGGATGTCGGCCATCATGTCGTTCTGGCCGCTGCCGATGACCCGCGAGAGCGTCTCCTGGTACGAGGTCGTGACCTTCGAGAGCGTCGGGACCGCGTACAGCTGGTACGTGTTCTGGATCGAGCTGATGCTCGCGGTCGTGGAGTAGACCTGCGAGGCGCCCGGCCAGTAGATCTTGAGGTTCGCGCTCTGCCCGCCCGCGCTCGGGATGAAGAACACCGAGTTGTACGTCACGGCCGCCGTGGTCGCCGTGAAGGAACTCGGGGACGCCCGGGGGTAGGCGAAGGTCGTGTTGGTCGGAGGCGCGAGGAAGAGGCGTTCGGCCTCTTCGCCGCCCTTCCGGGTGATGACCTTGCAGCGGACCCCGCCGCCGACCTGGTTCGTCACTTCGTAGCCCGAGAACGCGAGGTCGAGTTCGTCCGCGCCCGAGACGACCGCCGTCGCCGCCGAGGGGGTGACGATCGACTGGGCGTAGACGAGGATCCCCGCGAGGTTCATCCCGAGCTGCGCCGACACCGGCATGTAGGTCGTGCTGCCGGAGCTGGTGACGTTGTACTGGGGGCTCGTGAACGACTGGACGGGCGAGATGCACGACTCGGCGAGGTCCGCCGCGTAGACCTCGTACGCTCCGCCGGGCATCTTACTGCCCTCCCGCGATGGCGGCCGCCGAGTCCGACCACGACTCGATGGCGCCCGAGGGCGGCTGGTTGCCCGTGACGAGGAACTGGACGTTGAAGAGGGCCACGCCCATGAAGAAGCCGCCGATCAGGCCCCCCACGAGCTCGAGGATGACCCCGCCCCGCTTCCGCATGTGCCAGAAGACGAGGCCGATCCCGCCCGAGATGAGCGCCATCAGGGTGCCCGCGATGCGGTTCGAGGAGGCGCCCGAGAGGCCCGAGCCATTCCCGGTCGTGCCCCAGATCATGTTCGCGATCGATCGCGCGCCCCCGAGCACTGGGCCGGCCATGAAGCCGGCGACGGCTCCGACCAGCGGCGCCACGTAGCGGCCGATGGCATGGAGGGTCGAATCGAACGTCTCTCGGACGGCGTGGGTGGCTGCGGCGGTCTCGGTCATCACCCCTTGGGCGTGACCTGTCTACCCGGCGAGGGAGCCTACCCTTCTGGGAGCTGATGGGCCTTGCACCGGTACGTGCCCGGCACCCGGGGCTCGTGGCACCCGAGGGCCATGCATCGCCATCCCCGGTGAGGCCTCAAGATGCGCCCTTCGGCGGTGGCCTTTCGGGCTCGACGGTTGGCTTCGAGGAGTCGGTGCCGCTCCTTGGCTCCCTCGGCCTTATGGAGGTAGCAGTAGTCTCCCCAGTCTCGCTTGGGGAGTCGTCGCCAACAGCCGGGCCACTTGCATCCTCGTCGGGCGTACTTGGTTCCTCGCTCCCGGTAGAAGGCTGCGATCCCTCCGGTTGCGGGGCGTCCTCTCCCTGCCATGCTCGGAACTCGATCCTCCCGTTTACGACCTTCAAC
>DAHVAA010000148.1 GCA_027314845.1 Thermoplasmata archaeon
CAGGACCGGGTCCTCGCCTGCGGAGTGGAGCCGGTGAACCTCCTCGAGTCCGAGGTAGAAGCGAAGCTCGCCGAGACGCGCGCGCTCGAACAGCTGCCGGTGTCGGAGTTTCTGGCGGCGCTCGACCGCCTCCTCGACAGCGTGGTCGCCACGCGACCGCATCGGGCCGCGCTGCGGTCGGCGCTGGAACCGGACGGAGTACGCGCGATCCTCGCCGGCGCTCGGAGCGGCCGACTGGGCCCCGGGGACCTTGTCACGGTCGCCGACCGTCTCTCGGGGGCGCCGTCGGACGTTCGGATCGACCTCGCCGCCGAAATGCTCCATGCCGCCGCGCCGGACCGGATCGCGCTCTTGAGCCGGTGGGTCTGGAACCCGACCCGAGGGACCGGTATCCTCGCCGAGTTCGGAGGCTCGAAGCCCGAGACCTACCTCGGGACCCAGGCGCGTCTCGCGGAGATCCGCCTCGAGCTGGACGCCCTCGGTTTCCGGGGTCGCTCGTTCGCCGCGGTCGATGTGTTCCTCGCGCTCACGTATGCCGGCCGATTGGCCGAGGCCGTCGACCGCAGTTTCCAGGGAGGTGGGATCGAGCGGCTGCTCCCCGGCGCCTATCCGCTAGCCTCCATCGTTCTCGGCGTGCGGAGGCGCCTTGCCCATGCCGATCGTTGAGAAGTCCCTTGTCACCGTCGACCGGGTGGAAAAACTCGAGGTCGAGGGGATCGATGTTTCGGGAGACTGGAACACCTTCTTGCGCTCCCGCGTCCAGGTGGACCTCGACGTCAAGATCGTTGACTGGGTGAAGGGTCAGCCGCAGGGAGAAACGATCAGTCGCTGCTGGCAGTGCGGCACCTGCACCGCCGGCTGCTGCCTGCACACCGACTACGGCCTCGAGGAGTTCAATCCGCGCTACTTCATCTATCTCGCCCAGGTCGGCTACGAGGACGAACTCCGCAAGTACGCGAACACGGTGTGGCGGTGTGTCTCCTGCAACAAGTGCGTCGAGCGGTGCCCCAAGGGCGTGAAGGTCGAGGAGGTCATCCACACGATCGGGACCTATCTCGAGCTCACCGGCGCCGCGGCGGAGAGCCCGGCCGACCGGTTCGACCGGGCCTATACCGACAACCTGCTCGGCCGAGGCATCCTGGACGAGGCTGCGCTCTTTCGGACGTACGAGCGTCTCGAGGGCCGCCGCACGCCGGCGCGGGAGCTGATGCGCATGGGCTGGTCGCTCCTGACGAGCGGCCGCCTCCATACCGGCCCTTTCGCGCATCGGACGAAGGGATGGTCCCGGATGCGCCGCGTTCTCCGGTCGAAGCTGGACGCCGATGAGGCAGGCCGGCGCGCGAGCGTAGGTGGGGTCGCCCCACGGCCCGGAGGGCGCTCGTGAGCGCGGCCCGGGGGCCGGTCGACGCGGTCCCGGCGTACTATCCGGGCTGCTCGCTCGACGGGCTCGGCAAGGCCTACGAGGTCACCTGCCAACAGGTCCTCGACCGGCTCGGGCTATCGCTCGACCGCATCGTGGATTACAACTGCTGCGGCGCGACCGAGGTCAAGAACCTGAGCCAGGACGTCTCGATCGCGTTGCCGGCCCGCAACCTTGCGCTCGCGAGGTCCATGGAGCGCCACCAGGTCGTCGCGGCGTGCAACGGGTGCGTCTACTCGCTCGCCCGGGCGAACGATGCGGTCTCGGACCCGACCACGAAAGCCCGCATCAACTCGACCCTCGAGGCCGGCGGCGCCCCGTCCTACGACGGTGGGGCTTCGGTCCAGCACGTGCTCGAGTTCATCCACCAGCGCGCCGGGCCCGAGCGCGTGCGGGCGGCGGTGCGGCGGCCGCTTCAGGGTCTCACGATCGCGCCGTACTACGGCTGTCTCTACACCCGGCCGAAGCGCTACACCGGCGTCGGAAAGACGCCGGGGACGGACGACCCGGAGCACCCGCATTTCCTAGATGAGCTGCTCGCGGCGTGCGGCGCGCGGGTCCTCGGGGACTTCTCCGCGAAGACGATCTGCTGCGGCGGGGGCCATGCGATCAGCGACCTCGAGGTCTCGGTCGCCTTCAGCGCCTCGATCATGAACGAGGCGAAGCGGGCGGGCGCCGACCTCGTCGCGACCATCTGTCCGCTCGGACAGATCAACATCGAGAATCACCTCGATCGGATCCGGACCCAGTTCGGCGAGGAGGTCCTCCGGCCCGTCGCCTACTTCACCCAGCTGATGAGCCTCGCATTTGGCGCCAGCCTTCGCGAGGCGAGGTTCCACGACAACTTCTCGCGACCCGACCTCTTTTTGCGCGGTCGAGGATTCGCGTAGTCCGTAGCGGAAGGTGGCCCATGGCGATCCTGAACGGTTGCGAGTTCCCCGAGGACCGGTCCTATTTCGTCGAACGCACGCAGATGACCTGGGTCAAGGTCGAGGGCGACCGCATCACCGTCGGTCTCACCGATCCGGCCCAGACCCGGGCGGGAAAGATCCTCCATATCCGCCTCAAGGCCGCGGGGACCGTCCGCGAGCGCGGCAAGCCGATCGCGACCGTGGAGAGCGGCAAGTGGGCGGGGCCCGTGATGGCGCCGGTCTCGGGAACGGTCGTCGAGTCGAATGCCGAGGTGGAGAAGGACCCGGGGCTCCTCAACACCGACCCCTACGGGCGCGGGTGGATCGTGCGGATGACGCCGAGCACCCCCGCGGAGCTCGGGACGCTCCTGCAGGGCCCGGCCGCCCTGGCCCGCTTCAAGGAGATCCTCGAGAAGGACAATATCCGCTGCATGCGTTGCCAGGCCTGAAGCGGAGGAGAACCGGAGAACCGTCCATGACCGAAGCGACCCCCGCAAGCCCGCCGCCCGACCCCGCCGGAAAGAAGATCCTGATGATCATGACGACCGGCCCGGAGGATCCGGACAAGACGTACGCGCCCTTCTACACCGCCGCACTGATGGCGGCGATGGAGATCGACACGACGATGTACTTCCTCATGCACGCCCCCGAGCTCCTGAAGAAAGGTGCGGCGGAGCAGGTGCCGCTCAAGAAGGGCGGGAACCTCAAGATGTTCGTCGACATGGCGCTCGAGAACGGCGTGAAGTTCGTCGCCTGCGCGGAGAGCTGTCGCGACCTCTGCGAGATCGCCCCCGCGGAGCTCATCGACGGAGTGAAGCTCGTCGGGTCGGCCACGATGGCCGACCTCGCGCTCGAGGCCGACACGGTCCTGTCGTTCTGAGGAGGAGCGCAGTGGGCGCCTGGCGCTGGCTCGACCTCGGCGGGGTCGACGGTGCGACCATGGTGAACGTGTTCGTCGCGCTCGCCTCGCCCGTGGCCACCGGTCGCTCCCCGCCGACCGTCATCTCCCTTCACCCCGCGTCGCCGTTCGCCAACGTCGGTTTCCACCAGGAAGCCGAGCGGGAGATCGACCTCGACTATTGCCGGGCGAACGGGATCCCGGTCGTACGGCGGGTCGTCGGAGGCGGCGCCATCCTCGACGGGCCGTGGGAGCAGGACTACATGGCGGTCGTGCCGGCGGGTTCCCCCGGAACCGACCGCGGGATCCCCGAGTTCTACGAGCAGTACCTCGCCCCGGTCCGGGCGACCCTGGCCCGGCTCGGCGTTCCCGCCGAGCGGTCGGGGCTCAACGACCTCGCGAGCGGGGGCCGCAAGGTCAGCGCGAACGGCGCGATGACGCTCGACGGGAGCTGGGTCCTGGTCGGCGACCTCCTCCTGGACGTCGACGTCGGCGCGATGAGCCGCGTTCTGAGGGTCCCCGACGAGAAGTTCCGCGGGAAGCTCGCGAGCGGGATGGAGGAGTGGCTCACCTCCGTCCGGGCGGTCACGGGGAAGGTCCCGGAGCGACACGCGGTCGTCGGGATCCTGAGGGAAGAGTTCGCCCGGGCGTTCCGCGTCGACCTCTCCGACGGGACGCTGACCCAAGAGGAGTCGGCGCGGCTCGAGCAGTTCAAGCAGGAGAGGACGCGCGACGACTGGACGTTCCAGAAGGACCGGGCCCACCCTCGGCTCTCCCGCGCTCCCGTGGAGGGGCGGGCCATCAAGATCTCGAACGACGCCGTGCTCGCCCGCGTCGACCGGAAGGCGGGCAAGCTCCTCCGGGTCACGCTCCTGTATCGCCAGGGACGCGTCGAGGAGGTCCAGTTCTCGGGCGATTTCTTCACCCAGCCGTTCGACGGCCATCTCGCGGAGCTCGAGCACGCCCTCGTGGGGCTCCCCCTCTCCGAGGCCGACCTCACCCGCGCGATCAGCGAGTGGACGAGCGCCCGAGCGGTGCGGCTCCTCGGCGCGACACCGGGCGACCTTGCCGGCGCATTGCTCGTCGCGGCGAAGCTCCCGCCCGCGTCGCCTTCTTAGCGCCCGTCC
>DAHVAA010000149.1 GCA_027314845.1 Thermoplasmata archaeon
CGGCCCCGCGCCACCGCGCGCCACCGCGTGCCGCCGCCCCGAGTGAACAGGGCGCGACGCGAGGGGATCGCTCGAACGTTCCGTACGACGGGGCGATTTTGGGAACCTCCGCGCAAGGGTCTTAACTCGACTTCCGCCCATACGGGCGTGTCGGCTGCACGCCCCGGCCCCGGATTCTGTCTCTGGTTCACCGGGCTGCCCAGCTCGGGAAAGACCACCCTCGCCAAGGAGGTCGCGATCCTCTTGCGCGAACGCGGACTCGATACCGAACTGTTGGACGGAGACGAGATCCGGCGCGGTCTCAGCGCCGACCTCGGCTTCGACCGCGCGTCGCGGGAGGCCCATGCGGCGCGGGTCGTCTTTCTGGCGAAGGTGCTCGTCCGGCACGGCGTCGTCCCAATCGTCGCCCTCATCTCGCCGTACCAGCGGTCCCGGGCGAAGGCGCGGCAGGAGATCGGGCCCTTCGTGGAGGTCTACCTGAGCACGCCGCTCGCGGTCTGCGAGTCCCGCGACGTGAAGGGGCTGTACCGCCGGGCCCGCGCCGGGGAGATCAAGGAGATGACCGGGATCGACGATCCGTACGAAGTCCCCGTCTCCCCGGAGATCGTCATCGACACCACCGTGCCGGCCCCGGCGGAGTCCGCGGCCCAGCTGATCCGGGAGCTGACCCGCCAAGGGTGGGTTCCCGACGGCGGCACGCGCTGAGACTCTCGGGACGGGGCCGAAACCTCCGCGGCGCGTCGTTGGCCGAGAACGCGCGGCGGGGACCCCGCTCACCGGACCGTGCGCCGGACCAGTCCCTTCAGGAGGCTCGAGCGGACTCCCCTTCCGAGGCGCCGGCGGCGGAGCCAGCCCCCGTTCCTGGACGGGGCGGAAAGGAGTCCGAGGCCTCCGGCCGTCGCAAAAAGGAGTGCGTTCGATCTCGCGGCGGGCGAGCCATTGAAAGCGGCCGCCAGGCCCGCCATGAACGATCGGGGGGCCTCGCCCGTCCGCGTGAGGCGGTAGCCCCCCGAACGATGGAACCGGGGGTCATCGGCGGACCCGGCGATCCCCGGATCGACGTAGAACAGCGCGTGACTCTGAGGAACCCGTACGATCGCCTTCGCCGAGGCAAGAGTGTCGAGGAGGGCCGGCAACCGGACGCTCGGGCCGGTCTCGGCCAGGTCGGGTTCCCCGAGCGACCCGGTGGCCCGGGCCGAGGAGGAGACGGTGACGGTCGCCGAGATCTCCCCCGCCCAGAGGTGCCGCGCCAGCTCGTGGGCCTCCTGCTCGCGCTGAGTGTCCGCTATGATCGAGAGCCGGGGGGGGCCGACCGAGAAGCAGAGGGCCTCGACCTCCCGCAACCATTCCTGGGACGCGGCGGCCCGGAAGGTGGGGTTGGCCGGAGGCACGTAGTGAAGACGGACGGGGGCCCGCGCCCGGGTCAGCGCCCGGCTGTAGTGGATGATCGTGAGCAGGATCCGCGAGCCGTCGCGGACCGCGTGCAGCTTCGCCTCCCCGACGCGGGGCCGGTAGGTCACCGGGACCTGGGAGACATGGAACCCGTGGCGGGCCATCTTGAGGAACAGCTCGGCCTCGATC
Source organism: Thermoplasmata archaeon (assembly GCA_027314845.1). The sequence continues at coordinate 1,582 of DAHVAA010000149.1, forward strand.
TCGAACCCGTCGGACTCGAGCGTTACCTGCCGCACCGCGTCGATGCGCACCCCCCAGAGACCGCTGCAGATGTCGAGGAACGGAACGCCGCTCATGCGCGCGGCCGTCAGGCTCAACAGGGCATCCGCGACCCGATGGACGATCGTCCGCATCGTCTCGGACGGGTCGTCGGCGGGGCGGCGGGCACCGATCACGAGATCGGTCCCATCCGCGAGGAGCGAAAAGGCGGGCAGCAGGGTATCGGCCATGTACGAGTAGTCCGCGTCGAGGACCGTGACGAACTCCGCCTGCTGGGCCATCGCGAAGGCGAGCGCCTGACGGACACCGTTGCCCTTGCCTCGGGCGCCGGTCTGGCGAAGCACCGTGGCGCCGAGCTCCCCGGCGACCTCGAGCGTCCCGTCGGTGGAGCCGCCGTCGATCACGAGGACGCGGGGAGTGAAGCCGGCCGCCCGAAGGTGCTCGAGCGGAAGCTCGTGGAACGTCTGGACGAGCCCGGCACGTTCGTTCAGGGTGGGAAGGATGATGAACGCCGGATGCGGTAGCTCCTCCGCTCCCGATGGCGCGTCCATCTTCGTGGCCGACCTCCCCACGGCACGTGGTCCGTTGGTTCCTCTAGGCGGATTCGGTAGCAAAAGCGGCCCGAAGCAAACGCCGGGTTTGTGGGTGGACCGCGCTTGACCCGGATCCGGGACGACGGGGTGGGGCACCGGTTCTCCGCTGAGTCCCCGCGGGATCCCGTCACTGACGGGAGGCGGCACGAGGCGCGGAGGCACCGGGCCGCGGTCGACGAGGTCCGACGCCGACCGGGAATCTCCCACACTTCACCAAACGGCTTTGTATCGACGCCTCGTCGTGACCCCGATGCGCGAGGTGGGGCACGGCCGGCCCGCGAGGGCGGCAACGATCCCCGTCATCCGGCCCAGCATGCCGCCGCGGGCCGAGTATCAGGCGCTGCTTCCCCCGCTCTGGGAGACCGGCATCGTCACCAACGGGGGACCGTACGTCGGGAGGCTGGAGCGGCGGCTCACGCGCTACCTACCGGCGCGGAACGTCGTGGCGGTCACGAACGGCACGACGGCGATCCAGCTCGCGCTTCGCGCCGTCGGCGGATCGAAGGGGGTGGTCATCACGACCCCGTTCACGTTCGCGGCGACCACGACGGCGTTGCTCTGGCAGGGGTTCACTCCCCGGTTCGTGGACATCGACCGCGAGACGTTCGTCCTGGACGCGGCGCAGGTCGTCGACCACCTCGACCCCGACGTCGTCGGCGTGCTCGCGGTCCAGGTGTTCGGCAACGTCGCGGGCAGCCGGGAGCTCGCCGCCGTGGCGAAGGAGCACGCCCGGTGGTTGATCTTCGACTCCGCGCACAGCTTCGGGACTCGGGCGTCGCACGGCTCGCTGTTCGACCTCGGGGACGCTTCGGCCCTCAGCTTCCACGCGACCAAGAGCTTCCACACCTTCGAGGGAGGGGCGGTGGCCACCCGCCACCCGCGCGTGGCCCGTCGGGTCGCCGCGCTCCGCAACTTCGGGTTCGAGCCGTCGGGGAATATCCACGACCCCGGGATCAATGCCAAGATGACCGAGCCCAGTGCGGCGATGGGTCTCGTCAACCTCCGGTACCTGGACCGCTGGATCCGGGCGCGGGGAGAACGGGTCCGTCTGTACCGGGACCTATTGTCGACGGTGGAGGGAGTGGAATTCCAGCGCCTCACTTCGGCGCGGGAGAACTTCGTCTACATGCCGATCCTGCTCCCCACGCGTCGATTGCGGGACCACGTCCACCGGTTTCTCTACGGGAACGGGATCCGTACCCGGGACTATTTCTATCCGCTCACGAGCCACTTCGCCTTCATGCCGGAGGGGCTTCGAGGGAAGTGCCCGGTCGCGGAGGATATCGCGAACCGAGTTCTCTGTCTCCCGCTCTACGAACGACTCCCCCTGAGGGAGGTACGGCGCGTCGTCCACCTCGTCCGCCAGGCACTCGCGTAGGGCGGCTCCGTCGCCCTCACGACAACACGCCGCCCGGAATCCACCGTCCGTCCCGACCGGGGCGGCGGCCGTCTTCGACTGACCGGGGGGATTCTCCGCCAGACCCATCCCCGCGCGTCGACCGCTACCCGGGCCGCGGCGACGCGCGCTCGCCGGAGGGGCGTCCCCGCGGGGTGGGGCCCTGCCCGGGGAACGCCCCGTGTTGGACCGCACCCCGGACCCAAGAGAGCCGGAGGGCGACGATCCCTCGGCCCGGCTCGGAGAGGGGTCCGGCATCCCGGAGTGTCCGGGAGGGAGGGCCCGTCATCCTTTCGCGCGGGGCCCGCCGGCCGGAGGGAAGCGCCTCGACCCTCGCTCGGCTTCAGGGTTGCTTGGCCATCTTGCGGTACAGTTCCAGATGACGACGGCTCACTTGAGGGAACGTGAACTCCGAGCGGACGAACGCCCGCGCGCGATCTCCCAGGCCGGCGCGCCGCCCTTCGTCGGAGAGCAGGGCCGAGATCCGGTCCGAGAATTCCTCGGGGGAGCGGGCCAGGCAGCCGGTCTCGCCGTCACGAACGAAGGCGCGATGGGCGGGAATATCCGAGACGACGACCGCCAGACCCGCCGCCATCGCCTCCATCAGCGCGTTCGGCATTCCCTCGAATCGCGAGGGAAATCCGAAGACGTCGGCGGCGGCCAGGTACTGGCCGATCCGGGCGTACGGGACCTCGCCGGTGAACGTCGCGCGGGCGGCCACGTCCGAGTAC
>DAHVAA010000014.1 GCA_027314845.1 Thermoplasmata archaeon
CCGGCCCGCCGCGGCCCCGTTCGACTACGTCGACCTGGATCCGTACGGCTCGCCGGTCGAGTTCGTTCCGACCGCCCTCGCTGCGGTCCGACCGGGCGGTGTCCTGGCGGTGACGGCGACCGACCTGATGGTGCTCGCCGGTGCCCAGCGACGCGCCTGTCTCGAGCACTACGGGTCGGAACCGGTGAGAGGCCGCCTCGGGCCGGAAGGGGGTCTTCGGATACTCCTCGCCTACCTCGCTCGAGAGGCCGCCCGGCAGGGCCGGGGGATCCGTCCGCTGCTCGCCTACGTCCGCGACCATCACGTACGGGCCTACCTCCTCGTCACCGCGGGCCCGTCGGACGAGCGTTCCATCGGCTCGATCGACCCGTTTACCTGGCAGGGACCTCCCGTCGGGGCGGAAGGCCCCTACGGGCCGCTCTGGCTTGGGCCGCTCTTCTCCCCGTCGCTCGTTCGCGCGTTGGTGCCGGTGGCGGGTCTCGAACATCCGAAGGAGGTCGCGCACTGGGTCGAGGTCGTCGGGGAGGAGTCCGCGGTCGACGTTCCGTTCTACTACGAAGGGAACTCGCTCGCCGGCGCGCTCGGTCTCGCAAGCCCCCCCTCGGTGGCCAAGCTGTTCGACGGACTGAGGGACCGGGGCTACGGTGTCGCGAGGAGCCACGTACGGCCCGGAGCGTTCCGGACCAACGCCCCTCGCACGGTCGTCGAACGAGTGGCTCGGACCCTGGGCGCGCGCTAGTCCCAGAACGCGCGGGTCCTCGCGTAGGCTCGCTCGGCCCTCAGGAGCTCGGTGAAGCACGCGTCGTCGTCCCGGTACAGCCGGAGGAGGAGCCGACGAGCGGTCTCGGGCCCGACGCCCCGGGCGGCGAGCGCGTAGAGCGCCCGCTCCCCGTAATGCGCGAGCAGTTCGGCCGAGGTGTAGCCGGCCCGGATCAGGCTCTCCGCCTGGGGAGGAAGCGGACGCTCCCGACGGGTCTTGGCCCCGGCCCGGGAGCGCGGTGCGCCGGCCCGCTCGGTCGGACGCCACTTGCGTTTGGCATAGCGCACCAGCCGGTCGATCTCCTCGGTCCGCCGGGGCGAGAGCACGGCCGACAGGGACCCGTGACAGAGCAGGCAACGGCTCCCTCCCTCCTTCCGGTACCGACCGGGCGTCGTCGTGCGGACGAAACCGCACCGCAGACAGACGAGGGTGAGGGCTTCCTTCTCGAGTCGGTCCCGCACCGCCTTGAGGAGTGTCGGTGGGGGGAGCTCGGGGACCGTCCGCCACTCCAGCCGGGCGAGCGGTTCGTCGCTGAGCGCCGAAGGGGGGGCACCGACCAGTTCGATCGCTCCCGTCCGGACCCGTTCGAGCACCTCGGTCGCGTGACCGAGGTCGTAGCGGTCGTGCAGCGTCTTCTCGAGGACCTCCTCACCGAGCGGGTTCGTTCGGCTCGCGGTGAGGAGGGGGTCGAGCGTCCGCAGGTCCCTCGGGTCGGCCGACTCGGGGACGACGCCGAGCTTGCGCGCGACGGCGAGGAAGACCCAGCGGTAGTCGAGGCCGGTCGGGACCAGGCGCTCCGTCAATGGGGCGAGTTCCTCCGGTGCGAGCCGGAACGCATCGATGAGCGCTGTGGTGTCGACCGCGATGGGAAGCTCGAGCACGAACCAGGTGGGCTCTACACTCGCCACCTCGACGCGGCCCCCCAGGCGCTCGGTGAGACGGGACGCCGTCGCGAGCGCGAGGGTCTCGTTCGTCCGCGTCCCGAAGCAGGCACCGTAGACGACCAGCCGGCCGTGCACCGTCACCGTGACCGTTCGGTCGGTCGCGAGCGCCCCCGTGGCGGCCGCGCGCTCCCGCCGAGACCTCAGACGCTCTCGGTCCGCCCCGTTCATCGGGTAGCGCTCGTAGTCTCCGCCCCGTCGGAGCGAGCCGATCTCCTGGGCGACGTCGAACGGTACCGGGAGGTCCTCTCCCGCCCACCGGGGCTCCTGACCGATCTCCTGGACGGTCTCGACCAGGAGCTCTCCTTCTCGATATTCGACGACCTTCCAGGTGCGGCCGTGCAGGAGGAAGATCTCCTCGGGCTGAGCGAGGATCTGGGTGAGGACGAACCGCTCGTCGAGCGTGCCGATGAGCCGTCGCGTCGCGATGTCCCGCAGCCGATAGGTCCGCTCGTCCGGGATGAGCGAAAGGGAGGCGTAGAATCGTCGAAGGGTGCCACGACCCGGACCCAGTCGTTCGGCGAGCGGTCGCGCGAGGCCGAGGTCGGATAGATAGCCGATCAACTCCTCCCACTCGGAATCCGAGAGGTCCGACACGGGGGCGGCGGTCCGCAGGACCCGCAAGAGCGCGGCGCGGTCCACCGTGCCTTCGGCGCGCAGGCTGGCGACGATCTGCTGAGCGGCGGCGAGACGGTTGCGGGTCCGCCACCGAACCGGCTCGACCAATCCCTCGTCCGCTCTCCGGGCGAGGACCGCCGCCTCCTCGAGGTCGTCGTCGTCCAGGGAGAGGACCGTGCCGTGGATCGTCTGGCCCAGTCGGTGGCCCGACCGCCCGACCCGCTGGACGAGTCGACCGACCTGGTGGGGGGAGCCGAACTGGACGACGTGGTCCACGACCCCGATGTCGATCCCGAGCTCGAGCGAGGAGGTCGCCACGAGCGCACGCAGGCGGCCCTCCCGGAACGCCCGCTCCGCCTCCTCTCGGACCTCGCGGGAGAGCGAACCGTGGTGGACCGCGATGGGGAGGTCGGGCGCGAGACGGTTCAGACGAGCCGCGAGCCCCTCGGCCGTGGGACGGGTATTGACGAAGACGAGCGTCGTACGGTGGCCCCGGATCTCCTCCTCCACCTCGCGGAGCCCTCCGAGGAGCACGGAGTCGGCTTTCAGGTCCGCGACCAGCCCCGGCTCGAGCGGCGGGCGGTCCTCTCGAGGGCGACGGGCGGAGAGCTCGAGCACTCGACGCTGTTGGGCGACCCGCACCAGGATCGATCGCGGCGCGGGAGAGAGGAACCGCGCCACCTCCTCCGGATTGCCGATGGTCGCCGAGAGCCCGATACGGCGGACCCGTCGACCGGTGAGCGCGTCGAGCCGCTCGAGGGTAAGAGCGAGCTGCGCTCCGCGGTCCGAGCCGACCAGTTCGTGCACCTCGTCCACGACGACGGTACGGACGTTCGCCAGCGCCGCCCGCAGGTGCTTCCCGACCAGGAGCACCTGCAGGGTTTCGGGAGTGGTGAGGAGCAGGTCCGGCGGATGCCGGGACTGCGCGAGACGGGCGGCCGAGGGCGTGTCGCCGTGACGGACCGAGGCCACGAGACCGACCTCGCGCACGAGGGAGACCAGTCGATGCTCCAGGTCGCGGTTGAGGGCCCTCAGGGGCGTCACATAGAGGAGCGAGATCGGCGGCGTCGGCGCCCGCAGGGTCCGCGAGAGGAGCGGGAGGAGCGCGGCCTCCGTCTTTCCCGTGCCGGTCGGAGAGAGAAGGAGCGCGTCGGCCTCCGTTTCGAGTACCGGGAGCGCGAGCTGCTGGATCTCGGTCGGTTCCCGGAGGCCCCGTCGCGCCGCGGCTTCGGCAAGACGGGGGTCGAGTCCGGGAAGCAGCGGCTCGGGCTCGGATGCCATGGGAGCCGAGGTCGAGCGTGGGTGAGCGGAAAGGAGTGTCGGTGCCCGTTACGGGTGAGGTCCGGGCTCGAGGTCGAGCATGCGGAGCCCGAAGCTCTCGACCATCGGGCGGCCGAAGGTGCGGCCCGGGAACGTCTCGAGCAGCGCCTCCTGGAGGACGCCCACGGTCGCCTTCATGAGATGGCCTCCGACGAGACGGTGGTCCGGTCCCGCGAGGGCGGCGTGGAGGTGGATCGAGGGCCGGTCGTCCGCTCGCGCGATGGTGCCGTGGAGCGCGACCACTTCGTGAGGGACCGTGAGCTCATACGCCCGGTACTGGCTGCCGTCCCAGTAGCCGACGGTCGCCTGGCGGAACATCCCGATCCCGAACGCGAACGCGGCCGCTCCGATCGCTCGTTCCTCGGCGAACCGTCCGAGCGTGTCGAACAGGTCCTCCCCGTCCTCGAACCGCAACATCCATCGGGTCCCCTCCTGGATCGCGCGCATCGTCCGACCCCACCAACGCTCCTGCTAAGGGCTTTCCGACGAGGGAAAGGGTAACAGGGCCGGCGCGCTGGTTCGGCCGGAGGAAGCGGGAAGTGGAGTCCCCGGTGGCTCAGCGGCGCACGGAAGAGGAGATCCGAGAGCACCTTCGCGCGGGCGGACCGGCGCTCGTTGCGCTCTCCGGTGGGGTCGACTCGGCGGTCGTAGCGGCCCTCGCACGGGAGGCACTCGGTACGTCCAGCGTCGCGGTGACCCTCGAGGGCCCCGCGGTCGCCGTGCGGGAGGTGGAACGTGCCCGAATCGTGGCCCGGGCGCTCGGCATCGAGCATCGGGTCCTTTCCGTTGACCCGCTCGCACGACGGGAGTACCGGGAGAATCCCTCTAACCGGTGCTATTTCTGTCGTCAAGTCGAAAGCGGGCGTCTGGTCGAGTTTGGTCAAGGTCGCGGGGTGCGGCAGTTCCTCGATGGCATCCACGTCGACGACCTCTCGGACGACCGTCCCGGAGTTCGGGCCATGGACGAAGCGGGGTTTGTCCATCCGCTGGCCTGGGCGGGCTGGACGAAGGCCGACGTACGCTCCGCCGCGCGAACCCGTGGTCTCCCGAACTCCGAGCAGCCTTCGGAGGCATGCCTCGCATCTCGGGTCGCCCACGGCGACCCGATCACCGCCGAGCTCCTCGGTCGCGTCGAGTCGGCCGAGACGTGGCTGCTCGACCGCGGGTTCCGCCGAGTGCGGGTGCGGGTCCGGGGGCGAGCCGCCCGGATCGAGGTTGACCCCGAGGAGGTCGCCCGGCTCGAGAGCGAGCCGCTGGCGTCCGAGGTGCGTTCGGCGGTGCTGGCGCTCGGTTTCGCGAGCGTGACGACCGACCCCCTCGGCTACCCGGGAGCTCGCCGCGCTCTTCCCGGGGTGGCCCGATGACCCCACGGTCTGCGCCGGCCCCGGGTGGGCCGAGCCTGCCCGGTCGGTTCCAGCTCGAGACCGACCTGGTGCCCCAGGGGGACCAGCCCCGCGCGATCGACGAGGTCGTGGCCCGGCTCGGGAGGGGCGAGAAGTTCGTCACTTTGCTCGGCGTCACCGGGAGCGGAAAGACGTTCACGATGGCGCATACGGTCGCCCGGCTGCAGCGGCCGACGCTCGTCGTGAGCCCCAACAAGACGCTCGCCGCGCAGCTCGTCAGCGAGTTTCGGGCGCTGTTCCCGTCCAACGCGGTCGAGTACTTCGTGAGCTACTACGACTACTACCAGCCCGAGGCCTACGTTCCGCAGATCGACCTCTACATCGAGAAGGACGCCTCCATCAACGAGGAGATCGACCGACTACGACATCGTGCGACCCAGGCGCTCCTGACCCGGCGGGACGTCCTCATCGTGGCGTCGGTAAGCTGCATCTACGGCCTGGGTTCGCCCGAGGATTACCGGGCTTCGGTCGTGGAGCTCTCCATCGGCCAGGCGATCTCCCGCCAGTCGCTGCTCGAGCAGCTCGTCCGGATGAAGTATAGCCGCAACGACGTCGAGCTGAAGCGTGGCCGGTTTAGCGTCCGCGGCGGCACGATCGACGTGATGGGCGCGGGCGAGACGATCCATCGGGTCGTGCTCGAGGGGAGCACGATCGCGGCCATCGCCGAGCTCGACCCGGTCACCCGGGAAGAACGGCGCGAGCTCTCGAGCCTCTCGATCTTCCCGGCCACGCACTTTTTGACGGTCGACGAGCGGCTCAAGGGGATCCTCTCCGAGATCGAGCGGGAGCGGGACACCCGGGTCGCCGAGCTCAAGCGGGCCGAACGGATCGTGGAGGCGCAGCGACTTCAGGGGCGAGTCGACTACGACCTCGAGATGATCCGAGAGACCGGCTACTGCTCGGGGGTCGAGAACTACGCACGGTACTTCTCCGGCCGCAAGCCGGGCGAGCCGCCCTACACGCTGCTCGATTTCTTCCCCAAGGACTTCCTCGTCTTTCTGGACGAGTCTCACGTGACCGTCCCGCAGCTCCAGGGGATGTTCAAGGGAGATCGCAGCCGCAAGGACAATCTCGTCGAGTTCGGCTTGCGCCTCCCCTCCTGCCGGGACAACCGCCCGCTCAAGTTCCCCGAGTTCCTCACGCACATCCCCCAGGCGGTGTTCGTCTCGGCGACGCCCGGACCGTTCGAGCGAAAGGTCTCGAAAGGTCTGGTCGAGCAGATCATTCGCCCGACCGGCCTCGTCGACCCTCCGATCGAGGTCCGCCCTCTCTCCGGGCACATCGCGAACCTCGTCGAGGAGTTGCGGGCGTGCATCGCGCGCGGGGACCGGGCGCTCGTGACCACGCTGACCAAGGCGACCAGCGAGGAGCTCGCGAACTACCTCGCGAACCTCGGGCTCAAGGTCCGTTACCTCCACTCCGAGGTCGAGACCCTGAAGCGGATCGAGATCCTGAGGGACCTGCGGCTCGGGAGGTTTGACGTCCTGGTCGGCATTAACCTGCTGCGCGAGGGACTCGACCTTCCCGAGGTCAGCTTCGTCGCGATCCTCGACGCGGACAAGGAAGGGTACCTTCGCAGCGAGACGTCGATCATCCAGACCGCCGGCCGGGCGAGCCGGAACCTCTCCGGCAAGGTCGTGTTGTATGCCGACCGTGTCACGGGTTCGATGAAGCGGGCGATCGCGGAGATGTCCCGGCGGCGCGATGCCCAGCTCGAGTTCAACGCCGAGCACGGGATCGTTCCCGAAACGATCCGCAAGGAGGTCCGCTCGCTCCTATCGCCGGAGGAAGAAGCTCCCTCGGGCGAGCTCTCCACCGCCGGACTCGGCAAGAAGTGGAAGGATCGCCTCCCGCTGCTCATCGCGAACCTCGAGGAGGAGATGCGGCTCGCGGCCGAACAGCTCGACTTCGAAGAGGCGGCTCGCATACGGGACCGGATCCGGGAGATCCGGCGGAGCACGGAACGCTCGGTCGCGCCGCGGTCCGCCGCGGCGGCCCGATAAACGGGGTTTGCCGGCTCAAGAAAAACGGTTTTAACGCCGGAGGGACTCGTTCCGATGTGCCCGGACCCGCGGAACGGTCGCATCCCCTCGGCGACCTTCTTCACCTGCGACGGAGCGGTACCGTCACGGAGCTCCTGTTCCTCTACGAGTGCGCGACCCGGGAACCCAGTCAGCTACGCCCGGTCGCCGAACGCCTCGGACTGACGGTCCAGGCGGCCTCCCACGTCTTCCGGGGACTGGCCCGGCGTGGGCTCGTGGAGGTCCGAAACGGCCACTATCGGCCCACGGTCGAGGGGGTCGCGTGGCTCCACGAGAGCCTGGTCGGCCTGGGCGACGACGTGCGGGGCCGCATGGACTCGCTGCACGTGGTCCGGTCGACGCGCGCGGTCGCCGCCGCGAACCTCGAGGCCGGCACGACGGTCTCGCTGGAGATACGGGAGGGGTTGCTCACCGCCCGTCCGGGGGCGGCGGGACCGTCCCGGGGCCGCGCGGTTCGGGCCGCCCGGGCCGGCGAGCTCGCCGTGGTCGAGAACCTCGAAGGCATCGTTCGGATCTCGACCGCGACCGTTACCGTCCGCACCCTGAGCGACTCGGACCTCTCCGACGTGCGACTGGTGCAGCGGCTCCGCGGCGCGCTTCCGCCTCTCACGGCGTTGCTCGGTGCCGACGGCCTCGAAGCCTACCGCTCCCTCTCGGCGGCGACCGACCGGCCGATCGTGCGGTTCGCGGTCGCGGCGGCCGCGCTCGAAGCGGCTCGCATCGGGGTGCCGAGCACCACGTTCGTGATGGACCGGGACCTGCCGCAGTTACTGTCGGCGTTCTCGGTCGGCAACCCGCCGCCGCTCGACGTCCGGCCCTTACCCGCCGCCACGCGTTCCCGGGGCCGCCGACCCGGACGTGGCGGGGGGTAGGAACCGGGACCGCAGGGCCCCCGCCACCTCGGATACTCCGTCCACCTCCTGCGCGCCGCTCTCGCGGAGCGCTCGGTACGCGGCGGTCGCGGCTCCCCCGGTGAAGTCCCTCTCGCCGATCGGCGGCGAGCGGACCAGGTACGTCGGCGCCGTCGTTACGAACGGTCGCACGTCCTCGAGGTTCGCGAGGTTCGAGGGTCCTACGGCGAAAGGGGTCACGACGATCGCACGGGCCTCGGAGAGCAGTCGACGGTGTTGTGCCCGCGCGTCCGGTCCGAGCGGAGCGAACGGGCTTTCGATCGCGCAGGGCACTCCGAGAGCTTCGGCGACCTCCGCGTCCGTATCGAGGAGATGGAGCGCGCCGGCCGTGACGCGGAAGCCGTCCTCCTGCAACCGCCGCAGGTAGGGGGCACCGGCCCCGCCTCCCCCGACCACGTGGATGGGCCCTACAAAGGGGGAGGACGACGATCGGGGCCCGGAGACGGTGATCTGGTGGGGGATCAGGTACGGCATTCCGGTGCGATGGTCCTTCTCGAGGTCGGCGGCGACGCCCCATACCCGTGCGAGCAGGTCGGCGGAAAGTACCTCGCCCGGCGGACCATCGGCGACCCGACGGCCGTGGGAAAGGACGACCAGGCGGTCGCAGAACCGGGCCGCGAGGTTGAGGTCGTGGAGGGCCGCGACCACGGTGATCCCTCGTGATCGCGAGAGCTGTCGTACCCGGCCGAGGAGGTCGAGCTGGTGGGCGATGTCGAGGTGGGCGGTCGGTTCGTCCAGCAGCAGGAGGGGGCCGTCCTGCGCGAGCGCCCGAGCGAGGGTCGCCCGCTGGCGTTCCCCGCCGCTCAGCGAGAGGACGCCGTCCCGGAGGCGGTCGCCGAGCCCGAGCTCGCCGAGAAGCGAGCGGGCGAGCTGCCGCTCCTCGAGCGTGCCGCTGTCCAGAGGGCCGTGGAAGGAGTACCGTCCGTAGCGGACGTACTCCTCGAGCGGTACGTCCTCCCGCAACGGCTCCTCCTGGGGGACCCAGGCGACCAGACGAGCCCGCTCCCGGATCGAAAGGGAGTCGACCGGGCGGTCGAAGAGCGTCACCCGACCAAGGTCCGGGCGCAGGAAGCCGAGCGCGGCGCGCATCAGGGTCGTCTTCCCCGAGCCGTTCGGTCCACAGAGGGCGAGGAATTCGCCCGACCGCACTTCGAGGTCGACCGAGTCCAGCGCGACGCGCTCGGCGTAGCGGACCGTGACTCCGACGAGCTTGAGGGCCGGGAGGGCCGGGTCCGGTCGGTTCATCCTGCCCCCATCGGGGCGAGGCGGCGCTGGCGGTAGAGGAGGTAGAGGAAGAACGGCACTCCCGCGAACGCGGTGAAGATCCCGATCGGAAGCACCGAAGCCGGAAAGGCGAGGTAGCTCACGTCCCGCGCGACCAGCACGAAGACCGCACCCACCGCGGCCGCGCCGGGAAGCACCCTCCGGTAATCCGAGCCGACGAGGCGGCGGACGACGTGGGGGGAAACCAGCCCGACGAACCCGATGACCCCGGTAAAGGCGACCGCGATCGCCGTCGTCATCGATGCGAGAAGGAGCACCCGAAGCCGAGCGCGCGCCGGGTCGACCCCCATGCTCTGCGCCACGTCGGCGCCGAGCTGGAGGAGGTTGAGCTCGCGGCCGTAGAGCGCAAGCAGGGTCCCGAGCGCGAGGACAGCCCCAAAGGCGATCCCGTCCTTCGTCCAGTCGGCCTGACCGAGACCCCCGAGGAGCCAGAACGTCACTTGCTCGCCTCCCACGGGGTTGTAGAGCAGGACCAGCGCGAGGACCGCCGTCAGGAGGTTCGCGATCGCGACCCCCGTGAGAAGGAGGGTCTCGACCGACCCGTAGCGGCCCCGGGCGACGCCCAGGATCAGTAGCCCGGTCCCGACCGCCCCGAGGAAGGCGAACAGGGGAAGGTAGAGGTCGGCGCGAGCCTCCTGGATCCGGTAGACGTAAAGGATCGCGGCGCCCAGCGTTCCGCCGCTCGAAATCCCGAGGAGGAAAGGGTCGGCTAGCGGGTTGCGGAAGACTCCCTGCAGCGCTCCGCCCGAGAGCCCGAGGGCGGCGCCGACGATCAGGGCCAGCAGGACCTCCGGTAGGTAGAGCTCCCAGACGATGAAGGTCAGGGTCGCGCATCGGTACGCGGAGATCCCGCTCGAGGCGCACGGGTCGGAGAAGAGCGTGCCCCCCGAGGCCTGATGAAGCAGGATCTCGATGCCGGCCGTGAACGGGATCGAGACGCTGCCGAGGAGGGCCGAGACCACCGCCAGCCCGGCCCCGGCCGCCAGGAGGAGGATGACGAGAGCCGAACGCCGGTGGAGGGGGCGCGTCATCGCCGCCGTCGACCTCCGGGTCCGCCGTCGAAAGGACCGACTAGACTCCCGAGGGGTGGAACGCGGCGATCAGTGCCGGAAGGCCCTCGAGGATCATCGTCGGGTCGGGCTCGGTGATCCAATTCGAATCGATCGGGCTTACGTTTCCCGCCTGAACGGCGCTCAGCTGGGACCACTCCGGCCCTCCCTGATAGGCACTCTCGTTGAGCCCGAAGCCGGTCCCGTAGACCACCTCGTGCGGGTTCGCCGCGAGCACCTCTGCGCCCGAGAGTTCGGGGTACTGCACGGTGGCGTTAGCGCTGATGCTCGTGGCGCCGGCGAGCTCGATCATGGAGAGTCCGAAGGTTCCCGGTCCGAACGTCCAGTACCCCTGTGGGTCCACGGAGTAGGTCACGAGGACGTACGGATACGAGACGGACTGATCCAGGACGCTGGCGTTGTAGAGCTCTCTCGCCAGCTCTCCGTTGAGCGTCGAGACGACCGAGGCCTTCCCGAAGATCTCACCGAGGATCGAATCGTCGACCAGGATGCCGCTCAGCGTCGGCGGTTGGAGGACAACGACCGGGATCCCGAGCTGCGTCGTGATCTGCTCGACCGCCGCGAGCGACACGATGGTGGACGCCAGGACCAGCTGCGGGGTCAGGTTCGCGAGCATTTCGGGAACGAACGTCGGTCCGACCTGGACGCACATCGAGGGGGTGAGGTTCCAGGCCGAGATCTGGTCGGGAGAGTAGTCCGCCGCGAGGCCGCCGAACGCGGTCGCATAGCAGTCGACCCCGACCACATGGCTGCGAAGTCCGAGCCGGAAGACCTCGTCCATGACGCTGGGACTCAACACGGCGACCCGGGCGGGGTCGAACGGGACCGTTACGTTCCGCCCAAGGTCGTCGGTCACACTGAGCGTTCCCTGGCTCGGGGTCGGGGCCGCTGCGGGCTGCAGCACGAAGAAGGCGGCGGTTCCCGCCACGGCGAGTCCGGCGACCACGAGCACGATCACGATCGCGAGGGCCGCCGGGACCGTTCGAGGGGGGCGAGGCGGAGGGCTGGTAAACGACATTAGTTTTCAGTCAAATGCACTTGAACATAAGGTTTCCGCGGACCCGGAAGCCCGAATTCCCCCGGCCCGGGCGGCGGCCGAGGGACCAACAAAGCATATCTCCCCGGACCGTCCCCGGGGCCCTGGTGGGAGCATAGGCTAATCTGGCAGACCAGCGGGCTCCAGTCAGGGTGGTCGGTCGACCCCCTGGGAATAGGGTCTGCGGAGGGACGCACCGCGTCCCCGTGACGATTGACTGGAGCGCGCGGAGAGACCCGCATATCGGGGTTCAAATCCCCGTGCTCCCACTCTCCCCTCCGCGCGCATCCGAGGGCTTATTAATCCGGACCCCGGAAGGGCGGAGGGTATCGTGGTGCATCCTTCCCCGGCCCGCTCCGTACGCATCGGTCTCCGTCTGACGTGGATCCTCGCGGTCCTGGTCGTATTGACTCTGCCGAGCGCGGTTCCTCTGGCGTCGGCCGGACCTACCGGACTGGCCGGATACCACGCCTCCCCCACTTCGCCCCTATTGGTCCCGCGAGCGCCCTCGGCCACCGCGGCCCGAAGCTCCCATCTCGCCTCGCTGGCCGGGGCGGCCCCGCTGAACACCCCTAACGGGACCCTTCAGTGCGACGGGATGCTCTGGAGCTCTACGATCTGGGCGAGCTACGACCCGAGCTACTGCTACGGCCATGACGAGCCGACTCTCAGCTATGTCTCGACCGCCGCCGGCTCGGGCGAGGATGCCCACTTCCGCGTCACCCTCCCGGCCGACGGGGCTACGTACGGCCAGGGCGACTTCTACGCGACGATCTGGTTCGGGGGTACCGTCTACGACACGCAGAGCACGGGGGGCGGCAACCAGGCGTTCCTCGAGTTCCAGTTCTACCCCGCCGCCCCGGCCGTCACGGGACCCAACAGCGGCGCTTCCGACTGCCTCCCCGACGGGGCGTTCAACCCGGTCTGGACCCTCGGGTCGAACACGTGGTTTGCCTGTGCGATCGTCTGGCAGATCCAGGGAACGGTCGAGAACGCGGCGTTTGCGGGACCGCTGGACGCCGCCGGATCGAGCGCGATCCTCGTGATGAACAGCAACAATGTGCTCGATGTGAACTACTCCGGTGTCGCCCAGAGCTCGACCCAGGGGTGGACGATATCGGTCGCCGACACCACGACCGGCGGCCACGGGTCGGTCACGCTCGTGAACGGCAGCCTCGTCCTGTCGCCGTACTACTCGACCGCGGCCCGGGCGAACACCCTAAAGTGGGGGGCCAGCAACCCCGGCGCGATCGCCTTCGCCTACGAGGTCGGTCACGCGCTCGACCCGAGCACTCCGGCGAGCTGCGTACCCGGCGACAACCTCTGCGACAGCTATTGGCCGGGTCGCTGGGCGCAAGCCGGGCAGCTTGACCTCGAACTCCCGGTCGTCGGCGCCTCCGGGTCCGCGACCTATCCCTCCCAGCTCATCTTTTCGTCCTCGCAGGGAGGAGAGAATGAGGTGAACAGCTCGAGTTGCGGGGCGCCGTCCTCCTCGACCCTGACCAATTGCATGTACCCCTTCTTCCAGTACCGCGGCGGGTTCTACGGATTCACCTTTGGCACCACGGCCGAGCCGAACGCCACGTACCTCTACGGAGGCGAGTACCAGTTTCCGGCGACCACGAACTCCCATGGGCAGTGGAACGGCAACTCCGAGACCGCCCCGTGGGGGACTCTTTCGACTCAGGTCTCTCCCCTGAACGCCACGGTCGAGTTCAACCGAAAGGGCGAGACCGATCGGTTGAGCGTCGCCGCGAACGGAACCGCGGGCGGACAGTTCGAGGAGGGCCCGTACTGGCTCAACATCTCGGCACCGGGGTGCACGAGCTCGAGCACTTTCGTCTACGTGCGGACGGGCGCGGTCGACTCCCCGCCGGGGAGCCTCAGCTGCGGAGGCGCACCCCCCCTCTCGGCCTCTGCCGCCGGGGCTCCTACGAGTGGGGTCGCCCCGCTATCGGTCGTGTTCACGGGCTCCGCGACGGGAGGCACGAGCCCGTACGGATACAACTGGTCGTTTGGGGACGGGGGAACGAGCACGGTGCAAGACCCGCAGCACACGTTCACCGCGGCGGGCCAGTACACCGTGACGCTCCTCGTCCGCGATGCCTCCGGCGTGACCGCCTCCGCGAGCGTGACGGTCTCCGTCTCGGGACCGGTCTCCGCGCACGCCTCGGCCACTCCGGCTTCCGGCGGCATCCCCCTCACGGTCCTTTTCTCGGGCTCGGCCGCGGGAGGGACCCCTCCTTACGCCTACGTCTGGTACTTCGGGGACGGGGGCTCGAGCTCCCTCCAGAACCCCGACCACACGTACACCGCGGTCGGGAACTACACCGCCCGCCTCACGGTCACCGACTCGATCGGCAACTCCGCGTCATTCTCGCTCTCGGTCACCGCTACTCCCGCCCCGGCCTACTCGGTGTACTTCAACGAGACCGGGCTGCCCACCGGCACCGCCTGGAACGTCTCGATGGCTGGGGTCGTCCGGGTCGCCACGAGCGGCACGATCGGGTTCAGCGAGAGGAACGGGACGTACGCCTACCGGATCGGGGTCTCCGACAGTCGCTATCGGGCCTCTATGCCGCGCGGTAACCTCCCGGTAGCCGGGCCGGGGGCGGCCGTCGTCGTGGTGTTCGAACGGTCGAACTACACGGTCGCCTTCACCGAGACCTCACTGCCGGCGAGCCTTTCCTGGAGCGTGGCGTTCGGAGGCCTGAATCGCTCATCGTCGCTCGGGTCGATCTCTTTCAGTGTCGCGAACGGCTCGTACAACTACTCCATCACCGGCCCGAGCGGCTACGGATGGCTCCCTCGTTCGGGGACCGTGGCCGTCGCGGGGACGAACCTCTCGTTCCCCGTCTCGTTCAGCGCCGTCCTCTATCAGGTCGCCTTCGAGGCCCAGGGACTTGCGAGCGGGACGAACTGGACGGTGAGCCTGAACGGGGTCGCGCGCTCCTCCGCGTCGGGCTTCGTCAACTTCTCCGTGGTGATCGGAACGTACGGGTTCGTCCTGACCCCGCTCTCCGGCTATCGTGCGACGCCCTCCAACGGCTCCGTGACGGTGAACGGGACGAACCGGTCGCTCCTCATCGTGTTCAGCCCGATCCTCTATCCGGTCACCTTCGTGGAGTCCGGGCTCCCGAACGGGACGGCGTGGAACCTGACCCTGGACGCCACCCCCTTCCGGACGGTCGGTCCCGAGCTCATCGTTCCGCTCGCCAACGGGAGCCATTCGTATGCCGTCGCGGCCGTTCCGGGGTATCTCGGAACGAACGGCTCGGGCACCGTCCTCGTCGTCGGTCGACCGGTCCTGGTCCGGATCGGGTTTGCTCCCGCAACGTCCGCGCGTTCGATCCTCTCCGAGCTCTTCTCCAGTAAGGAGTTCTACCTCGGGCTCATCGCGGTCGGCCTGATGGTCGTTGGGGCGGTCATCTACGCCGTGGGGGCCCGTCGGAGGCGGCGCGAGCCTCCGCTCCACTCACCCGCCGCGCCCCCCGCCGCACCGCCGGCCCCCTAGGGCCAGCCTCCCGGGTCAGTCGGGCGCCGGGGTGAGTCGTTCCGGGGAGGAGCTCCCGGCGTCGAGCACGGCTCGGCGCCCGAGCACCTCTCTCCCGAACACAATGAACCCGCCCGCGAACGCGAAGAAGATCGCCGCGAGCGCGAACGCCCACTGGAACGCGACGTAGGCCGGGATGGCCACTCCGAAGTCCCGGACCACGTAGGTCGTGAGGAGCGAACCCGAGATCGGCGCCCCGAGCGCGCTGCCGACGTTCCGGAACACCGCGCTCATCGAGGTCGCGAGGCCCATCTCCCGTGGGTCCACGGAGAGAACGAGCAGGTTGATCATCCCGGCGTTCACGATCCCGATGCCGGCCCCGACCACGAACTCGACGGCGAGCAAGGACCCGAGCGCCTGGGCCGGGATCGCGAGCAGGAAGCCCACGCCCGTAATCGCGGCGCCGATGACGGTGATCGGACGGGTCCCCAACCGTGAGACCAGGGCGCCGGCGATGGGCGCGAAGACCAGCATTCCGATCGCGAGCGGCACGAGGGAGAGGCCGGCCCCGAGCGTGTCCTGACCGTAGCCCCCGCTCAGCGAATTCGCCTCGAACAGGAACGTCATCGACAATAGCGCGAGGTACATCCCGAG
>DAHVAA010000150.1 GCA_027314845.1 Thermoplasmata archaeon
CTTCCGGCTCGCCCATCACCGCGAGCACCAGCGATCTCGCCAGTCGCAGGAGCAGGTGGGAGGGGCGTCCGGCGGCGGTGAGCTCCTGCCGGGCGTCGTCCTTTCGTCCGGCTCGCGCGTACATCATCGCGAAGGCGATGTGGGTGGCCGCCGGATTCGGATCCGGGTTGAGGAACTGCTTCGCGCGCTCGCGAGCCAGCGCCTCATCCCCGCGGAGTAACGCGAGTTCCACCATGTTCCAGCGGGGAATCCAAGAGTTCGGATTCGTCTCGATGGCCGCGCGGTACTGGGCCTCGGCCTCCTCCAGTCGGCCGAGGACCCGCAGAAGTCCACCGTAGCTGGCTCGCGTCATCGAGTTGCTCGGGTTCAGGCTGAGCGCCCGGAGAAACTCCTGTTCGGCCCGCGCCCAATCGTGCTCGTCCTGCATCACGAGGCTCGCGAGGGCCGCGTGGGCGTCCGACAGGTCGGGGTCGAGTTCGAGAGCTCGCGAGATCGACGTTCGGGCGCGTGCGAAGCCTTCCCGGTGCGCCATGAAGTCCCCCGCCCCCTGGACGAGCCGGTAGCCCAGCTGCGCGTGGGCCATCGCGAACTCCGGGTCCCCCTCGATCGCGGCCTCGAGCATGGCGAGCGTCTCGCGGAAGGCGCTCGGGTCGAGGTTGAGGTCGTCCTCGCGAAGGGTCGCCCGAAGGTAGAGTTCGTAGGCAGTGAGGCTACGGGTCGGAGGGCGTCGGATGAACTCGCGCGCGCGCTCCGAGAGCTCGACCCGGATCGACTTCGCCGTGCTTTCCGCCACCTCGGTCTGGATCGCAAAGATGTCCGAGAGCTGCCGGTCGTACTTCTCGGCCCAGATGTGTTCCTGGCTCGCCACTTCGATGAGCTGGAGAGTGATCCGCAATCGGTCGCCCGCCTTCCGGACGCTTCCCTCGAGCACGGCCGAGACGCCGAGCTCGGCCCCGATCTGGGTGATCGACTTCCCGCTGGATTTGTAGGGGGTCACGGACGTCCGCGCGATGACCCGGAGCCCCGGGATCTTGGAAAGGACCGCGATCAGCTCCTCCGTAAGGCCGTCGGCGAAGTAGGCATCGTTGGGGTCGGGGCTGATGTTCGCGAGGGGGAGGACGGCGAGCCGGCGGGCGGAGGAGTCGGAATGAGTCGCCCCGCCGGCTTTGGTCCAGGGAAGGACGACCCGGTAGAGCTCCATCGGCTCGGAGACCCCCTTGAGTCGCTGGGCTCCGAGTCGTTCGAGCGTGTAAGAGACCTTGTTTCGGATCTGGTTGTAGAGCGATTCGGAGACGCAAACCCCGCCCGGTTCGGCCATGGACTCGACGCGCGCCGCGACGTTGACGGCATCGCCGAAGATGTCGTCACCTCGAGGTTGAACATCCCCAAGGTGCACACCGATGCGAATCTCCAGCGGGGCGGTACCGGGCGCCGCGTTCCGCGCATGCACCCGACGCTGGAATTCGACCGCGGATTCGATCGCATCCAGTGCGCTCGGAAACTCCATGAGGAGTCCGTCCCCGGTGGACTTCACGAGTCGACCGTGGTGTTCTGCGACGATCGGGAGCGCGAGCGTCTCCTGCTCTTCGATCAACGAGAGCGCGGTCCGCTCGTCCCGCTGCGCCAGCTCGGTTGAGCCGGCCATGTCGGTGAACACAATGGCGGAGAGTCTCCGGCTCGTTGCCACGTACGCCCGAGAGCCCACGCCGCTAAAAATGGGATGGCAACGTCCCCCCGGCATCGGGTCGAGCCGAGTCGACCGATCGCCGGAGTCGGTCGCGTCGGGTCAGCGGCGAGTCTCTCCCGCCGCGGTCGGGGTAGCCCGGGCGGAGCCAATCGAGGATCGGACGCCGGCTCCGAACCTTCCGATGACGCTCGACCGTCAGGAACCCGGCCGACTCGAGGGAACGGAGGAGGGCGCTCCCCAGAGCGCCCCCGATATGCGGGCGCCGCTCGGACCAGTCGAGACAGCCCGGCGCAAGCCGTCGACGCGCTTCCCGGCACGCGGCCACATCGACCCCCCTGCGAACCAACTGATGCTCCCCTTTCTCGGTCAAGAGGAAGTCGTAGCGGCCGCGGACGAGCCAGCGAAGCCCCACGAGCCGATCTGCGAGCTCGACGGCGGTCGCGCCCGCGAGATGGTCGTAGCAGGTTCGTGCCTGCCGCAGCTCGGGGGGCGGCAATCGTCGGCGGAGCCGGGCTCCGGTAACATTCCCGCTAAGCTCTCCGTCGCCCGTGAGCGCCTCCAGCAGGCGCGAGATCCGGTCCGGGTCCGCAGAGTAGATCCGGTGGCGACCGCTTCGGACGACCCGCACGAGGCCAACGGCCCGTAGTCGGGTCAACTGTAGGGACGCTTCGGACGCTCGAAGCTCGAGCGACGCGGCGACCTCGTTCACGGTGGCCGGGGCGACCCGAAGGAGCGACAGCATCCGCACGCGACGGACGTCCGCCATCGCGCCCGCGACGGCGGCGGCTCCCTCGGCCTTCCGCACCGAACGGTCGCCCGCCGAAGGGAGCTTGGACGACATATGTAGGAAATCGAAAATATCGATGTATCCTTATAGTCTTGCGGGTGCCCCCGGCGATGGTCGGGGGCCGGGGCCCGGTAGGCCGCCGCTTCGAGTGGGCGGACCTCGGGCTGCTCGCGGTGGTCAGCATCGTCTGGGGCGCGGCATTTCCCTTCATCCGTCTCGGTCTCATCGAGGGGGCCGCGCCCCTGGAGTTCGCGGCCGTGCGCTATGCCATAGCGGCCGGGGTGTTTTTCGTGCTCGCCGGCGTCCGACGTGAGCCGCTTCCGCCTCGCCGCGCTACCGTTGCGTCGGCGCTGATCGGCGGGGTGTTGATCATCGGGCTGTACGGGGGGTTCCTCTACTGGGGCGAGCAGTACGCCGACGGCGGCTATGCAGCCGTGCTCGCGTCCGCGTCCCCGCTGATCACGGTCGCCCTCGGCTACCCTCTCTTGGCTTCCGAGCGGCTCGACCTCACTGGGACCGTCGGGATTCTGGTCGGCTTCACGGGGGTGGCCGTTCTCGTGCTCCCGGGGCTCGCGGGCAGCTCCTTGGGGGGAGGTCTCGGCGTGGTCTACGTTCTGGCCGCCGTCGTAAGCACCGCAACGGGCACCGTGCTGTTGCGCCGTTTCGGCGGGGGGCCCCAGGGTCTCTGGCAGCTCGCCGTCCAGTTCTCGGTGGCTTCCCTTCTCCTCGGCGCGGGGAGCACGCTCCTAAAGGCGCGGGGAGGTCTTCCTTTGAACACCGGTACCCTGGCTTCCCTGGCGTTCCTGGTAGCGTTTTCCTCGGTGATCGGGTACTTCGCCTACTTCTCGCTTCATCACCGGGTCGGTCCGGTCCGTGCGAACCTCGTGGCGTACCTGGCTCCGCTCATCGGGGTAGGTACCGGCTTCGCCCTACTGGGAGAGCCCGTCACGATGTGGGAGCTGGGCGGTGTGGTGACGGTCCTTGCGGGTGTCACCCTCGCCCTCCGACAACGACCCAAGACCGCGAGCGAGCGGCCCGGGAGCATGGATGCTCCGCGGGGGCAGTCGGACTAGGTGCGCCCCGAACCGGCGGGACCTTTGCTCTCCCTCTCCGCGGCGTCGCGTCAGCAGGGGCGGGGGAGAAACGCGACCCGAGGCCCGGCGGACGAGGGCTCCGGTGAAACAACGTGCGCCGAGAAACGAGGGCGAACCCCCCGGATGATCAGGCCCACGTCTTCCCGATGCAGTTCGAACTCCGCGTCGACCATGCGACGGGCACCCGCCGCGCAGCCGAGCCCGGGGCCGAGCAGCCCGATCCCGAGGTTCCCGAGTCGGCGGGTTCTCTTGAGCCCGTGGTAGTACATCCGGAGCGCGGTCTCGGTGCCGAGCAAGGTGTCGAAGACCTCGAACGAGGTGAGTTCGAGGAACGCCTTCTTTCGGTTTCCCTGCACCGCCCGCTCGGCGGCCACCATCTGAGCGATCGCGCGGTCCCGTGCCTTAGGGTTCGAGCTCGGGCCCTGGATGTTCACGACGTAGGAGAGTCCCTCGTCCTCTCCCGCATAGTCCACGATGCGGACGCGACTGTCGAACCGCCGGCGCGTCGCGTACCGGACCAGCCGGGAGCGGAAGCCGTGCGGCGAGTCTCGGGAAAGCAGCACGGCGATCATTCCCCTCGAGTGATACAGGAAATTGAGGTAGGTCGGAAAGAGGAGCAGTTCGAGGTCCTCGAGCCCGACC
>DAHVAA010000151.1 GCA_027314845.1 Thermoplasmata archaeon
GGCTCCCGCGGGCCGCGCACCAGGCGACCGCGGTGGCGACCAGCCCGAGCGCCCGATCCGGATCGACCGAGTCGTCCACGATCGGGTTCGAGAGATGTCCGGCCTCCGTCGCCCGGGAGACCGCGGCCGAGATCCAGGCAACCGGTCCGTGGCCGTTGTCGAGGACCCAGCTCGCGAGCTCCGTCGCGAGGAGCTCGCCCTCCCAGGCCGAACCTGCGAACTCCCGGGCGGTCGCCGGGAGCACGGCTTGGACCGCCGGAGGTCGCGACCGCGCGGCCACCGAAACGAGCGCGGGAGCGTCCTCCCGGCGGAACGGGCGGAGCCCCGCCACCGTCCGCGGAGCGGGGGCGGCGGGGGCCGGAACGTCGAGGGCGAAGTACGCCGTCTCCCGCAGGACACGGTAGCCGAGGCGCTCGTAGAGCGTGCGTGCCGGCGTGTTCGTGGCGAGCACGTCCAGCGCGAGGTACGGCCGACCGCGCGCCCGCGTCGCCGCGAGCGCCCGGTCGAGCAGCGAGCGGGCGAGCCCACGGCGCCGGTAGGCGGGGTCGACCACGACCATGCTGACGTACCCCGCCCGCTTCGAGTAGGTGAGGAGGGTGGTCGCGACCAGGCGGCCCTCCTCCTCGATAACGAAGCACTTGAACACGGGGCGGCCGACGAGGCGCAGGACCGCGAGCACGAACCGGACGTCCCAGCGGAAGATCCGCCGAAGGACCTCGTAAAACCCGTCGGGGCGCGTCCCGAGGAGCGCTTCCTCCTCGGGGAAGTATTGCTTGAGGAACCGAAGGAGGTCAGCTGCATCGCGGGCCCGCAGCTCGCGGACCGTCACGGCTCGTCGTCCTCGCCCGAGCTCGGGATCGCGCTCTCGAACAGGAACCGCACGCTGGGCGGCGGTCGGTCGGCCGCCACCTCGGGAAGAGGGAGGCGGGCCGACCGGTCGAGCTCCTCCTCGGTGAGCCGCTCGCGCGCGTCGACGAGCGCCCGGTAGATGAGCGGGTCGGGGAGGCCGTGCGCGAGGCGGCCGAGCGCCTGGACGACCGCATCGAAGAGCCGACTCTCGGCGTCGGACCGCAGCGGGCTCTCGCTCGCTCCGACCCGCAAGCCGCGCGGGAGGTCGACCGGTCGGCACTCGTAAAGAAGCCGCACGAGGTCCTCACGGGCCCCGTCGTCGCCGAGTCGGCCGAGCGCCCAGACCGCGGCGAGCCGAACCTCCGCCGCCGGGTCGGCGAGCTCGTCCCGGATCCGGGGCGCGGCCTCCGAGAGCCCGAGCCGGCCGAGGGCGTAGATCGCGCCGCGGCGGGGCCAAGGGTGCTCGTCGCGCAGGCGCTCGAGCAGGGAAGGAAGGGCCGCGGGGCCGCCGACCTCGCCGAGCGTCACCGCCGCGGCGCCCCGCACCGACCAGGCCGGGTCGGTCAGGTGCGCGACCGCGACCGGGACGGCCTCGGGGGCGCGCATCTCGCCGAGGGCATGAATCGCGCAGACGCGCACCCAGTGCGCCGGGTGCTCGGCGGACCGGAGGAGCTCGGGGAGCGCCGTGCGGGAGCCGATGCGACCGAGCGCGACCAGGACCGCGGGCTTCTCCCACGTCTCGGGGGTCGCCAGAAGGCGGAGGAGAGCCTCCACGCTCTCGAGGTCACGGCGGCGGCCAAGGACGATCGCGGCGGCGACCCGGACCCGGCGCGACGGGTCGGAGAGCCGGGCGCGGATCGTGGGGAGCTCGGAGGGGTCCTCCGACCGCCCGAGGGCGAGCAGGGCCTCGCGACGGACCCGGTCGTAGGGGTCGTCGAGCATCCGGTGGAGGAGACGCCGGGCTTCGGGCCCGGCGAGCCGACCGAGCGCGGAGGCGACCGTGCGGCGCACCTCCGGGGCGGGGTCGTCGACGTGCCCGGTGAGCGCCGTGAGCGAGCGGGGGTCCTCGAACCGACCGAGGGCGTAGCCGGCCCGCGCCCGCACCTCCGCTTCGGGGTCCTCGAGCGCGCGCTCCAGCACGTCGCGGCTCTCCGAATGGCCGATCGCCCCGAGCGCGTCGACCGCGGCGCCCCGGACGCCCGGATCCGGGTCGGAGAGCGCGGTCGCGAGCGTCGACCGTCCGCGCGAGTCCCGGAGGATCCCGAGCGCGACCGCGGCGGTCTCCCGGATCCCCGCGACCGGGTCGCTCAGGGCGACGAGAAGGGGCCCGAGGTCGGCAACGTACCCGCGCTCGACACTGGCGCGGATCGTCGCCGCCCGCTCCGTGGGGCTCGGGGCCCGCGCGGCGTTTCGCGGGGCGCTCCGCGAACGGGCGCGGCGCCCGGGCTGCGGCGCGCGACGGCGCGTACGGGCCGGCACGCCCGCCCGACTTTACGCGGGCGTAAAAGGTCCGCTCGGGCCGTCCGTGTTCTCCAGCTCCGACTGGGCCGCTTCCTCGGGCGACCGGTAGGGCGCCCGTTCGCGCGCCGGTGCGACCCCCCAGCGGTCGAGGAGCGCCGTCCGGTCGACCCCCAGCGGGGCGAGGAGCGTCTCGGCGTCCCGCGCGAGGAGGTCGAGGTACGCGCCGCGGTCGTACCGCTCGTCGCCCGTGAGCGCCTCCGCGACGCGGACCCGGCGACGGAACGAACGGTTCTCCCGCTCGAGGAGAACGAACCGCACCGATTCCCCGGCGTCGCGCCGGGCCCCGAGGTCGGCGAGCTGGCGCAGCGCGGCGACCGAGTCGGTGAACGTGACGAACGACTCGGGCGATTGGCCAAGACGGTGGCGGATAAGGAGCTCCTCGACGGGCCACTCCCCCGCCGCGACGCGCGCGGCGATGAGGTCGGCCCGCGAGAGGACCCGGGGGAGGAGCGCGCGAACGCCGTCGGCGTCGCGCGCCGGGCGGAGGAGCGAGAGGACCTCGCTCTCGAAGCGGCGGACGAGCCCCGGGGTATCGTGGCGGCGGCCACCGATCCCGCGGAGCTTGAACTCGCCGTGCTCGTAGAGGCCGTAGTAGCGGTTCGGCACGCCGAGGCCGTGCGTCACCGCCGGCAGGAACACGATCCAGCGGTACCGTCCTTCGTAGCCGAGCGGGAGGTCGAACCGTTCGCTCATCCGGGCGGCGAACCGGTCGGGGTCCGACGGCCGGGCGAGGTCGGCCGGCCGCAACCACAGCGAATCGACGATCCCGTGGAGGACCGTGTAGCCGGCCCGCTCCGCCTCGGGCAGGAGCCCGGCGATGAGCTCGCGCGCGTAAGCGTTGATCGCCTCGTGACACTCGATCCGACCGAACCGGGCGTTCCGGTAGCCCTGGTAGCCGAACGCCGTGACGAGGATCCACTTCAGCATCTTCACCCGCCGGCGGAGCCGGGAGGCCTCCTCGGTCGGAAGGCCGGGCCGCTTGAGCGCCGCCTTGTAGGCGAGCCGGCGGGCGAGGAGGGGGGCGAGGGTGCGCGGGATCAGGCCGACGTGCTTCGTGCAGGACCGATAGCCCAGTCCCGGCGCCCGGATCGGGCTCCTCGGGCAGCACCGGCACCCGAGCGTCTCCGCCGAGAGGTTCTTGCGGACCATGATGTGCGGGTAGAGGCTCGCGAAGTCGAACTCGTCGACGTGGTCGTGGACGCCGACCGGGGGCAGGAAGATCACTCCGCCGCGGTCGGCCGCGACCAGACGGTCGGCCCGTCGGAACCCCTCGGGACGGTTCTTCTTCCACGGCACGTGCGCCCCGAGCGCGAGCGCGTGGGCCATCTCCATCGCGGTGAAGCAGGTCCCCGGTGACTGGCGCACGACGGTGGCGAGCGAGAGGCGGGAGAGCCGCGCGGCATCGACCAGGCCGGCGATCTCGGCGTCGTCATAGAGGAACGAGTTCTCCCGGTCGATGTGGAACCGGCCGGGGAGCGGGTACGACGCCGAGCGGTGGAGGACCCGGCCGTACGACTCGAACGAGCTCGCCGGCCGGGCCGCCCGGAACCCCACCCGCTCGCGGCCGAGGGCGAACTCCGCGGGGGAGAGCCCCACGGCCGCCGCCCGCCGGTAGAGCCACGGGAGGTCGAAGGAGTCGCCGCCCTGGGTGAGCAGGATGTCCGGGTCGCTCCGCGCGAGCTCGTCCACGAGCGCGCGCAGGAGGTCCTCCTCGGGTCCCTCGAGCGTCGTCTCGCCGAGGTGGACCGAACCGATCCGGCCGGCCGGGGGCGGCACGCGTCCGCGCCGGACCCCCGCGAGCCGGACCTCGAGCCGGGCGACGCGGAGCGGAGGCGG
>DAHVAA010000152.1 GCA_027314845.1 Thermoplasmata archaeon
CGAGCCCGTCCGCGATCGCGGTGGGGTCCGCGACCGGCCGCGCCTCGAGTTGGCCGAGGCGTGCGTCGACCTCGGCGCGGATCTTGAGCAGGCTCTGACGGGACTCCTCGGCGGCGTCCCGCAGGCGGCTGTCGAAGACCGTTAGGAGCTTCGCCTCGAGGACGGCGGGGTCCGCGGGCGGAGTTCGACTCCGCGAGATCTCTTCGAGGCGAGGAGCGAGGAGCCGGTTCACGCGCGCTTCGAGCTCGGCGTCCGTGAGCGGGGGCGCGGGACGGGGCGGGGTCGGAGCCGGCGCGAGCGAGGGGGCCGGCGCCGGAGGAGCGGGCGCGACCGATGGGGCGAGGCGGGCGGGCGCGCGGGCCGACGGGTCGTCGCTGACCGAGACCGGTACGCTGACCGGACCGGGCGGTGGGACCTGCACCTCGGCCGGTCGCTGGAGCCAGGGGGGAAGCGCCGAGGGAACGGAGGGAGCCGGGGTGGGCGATGAATCGGTGCTCGCGCGGCCGAGGGGGCTTGTGGGTTGCGCCTGAAGGTACTCGTTCGCCCTCCGGGCGGTCTCGCCGCTCATCGGGACCGAACGACCCTTCGGGCGGCTCAAGAGCATCGCGGCCGTCTCCATCGCGGTGCCGATCCGCCACATCTCCTTGCGACGGTCCCGGCCGCCTTGGCGTTCGGGGTCGCTCAGTTGCGAGCGCGTGCGGGTCCCTTCCACGAGGTCGACGCGCCGCGTCACCTCGGCGAGCTTGGGTTCGAGCTGGTCGCGAGCATACTGGAGGACGAGGGGAAGAGTGCCGCGTTCCTTCGCGGTGGGAGGCCGGGTGAGGTCCCGGAGCGCGACCGGGGCGGTCTCCCAGCTTTGGATCCGTTTCGTGTGGCGGTCGCCCTGGGCCTCGCCTTTCGGCACGCGCATGATCGCGAGCGCGAGCGGCAGCTGCTCGGTGAACTCGTGCAGATTGACCTTCGCCTCGGGCAGGAAGTAGGGGAAGACGAGGAACGCCCCGAGCGCGACCTGGGAGCCGGGAAGCTCACGGATGAGGTCGAGGACCACTCGGCCGGCCGCCTCCCACTGGTCGGCCGCGACGATGACGACCGGGTCGGTCGTCCCGCGGTGGAACAGGAACCCTTCCCCGACGGCCTGATAGACGTGCGGGTCGGGTTCGGCGCCCAGACGGCCTGGGGCCGACGCCGCGCCCATCGAGGCGTGCGCGCGAAGGACGGCCGGTCCGAACTCCCCGCTCGCGAGCAGCTCCTCGGTCGAGAAGACGAGCGTCTTCATTCCGAGGCGGGGACGGTCCTCGGTGGAAAGGAACATCCGGCCGACGCAGGTGTAGCGGCCGTTCGATGCGGGATAGAGGAAGATGTTCGGATAGAACGAGAGCGGCTGCGCGGGGTCCGGGTCCCAGTAGTCGTGGGTGTCCGCGATGTTGATCGTGAGGTGCCCGACGATCCGGATCGCCTCGAGGGTCTCCCGCCGACCCAAAAACTCCTCGGGGATGGTCGTGTAGCCCGGGCTCTCTGCCTCGTTGTCGACCTGGCGACACCAGACGACCGCGACCGGCGCGAAGCCGCCCCCGGCGCCGACCCCGGGCGACGCCATCAGGCCCCCTTGGTCTGACGTCGCTCGAGGATCCGTTCGCACGCGCGCGCGAGCGGGAGCGTGGTGTTGACCATGACCGGGACTCCCATGGTCGGAGTCCCTACGTTCGGTGCCTCCTCGCCGCTCTCTCCGACGAAGAGCGGGTGGCCCTCCCCGGTCGAGACCGCGCTCGAGACCAGGAAGACGTCCTCGCGGATCGAGACCCCGCGGCCCTCCTGAGCGACCAGGATCGTGCCCATGCCGGCCCCGTCCCGACGCAGCAGGTAGTCGACGCTATCGAACCCGCTCTGGTAGGAGCGATCCCGCACCGTCTGCTCGACCTCGGAGTAGAACTCCTTGAGCTTGTCCGCCTTCGAGATCGCGATCACGAGCGGCAGGTTGCGGCTCCGCACGAACCGGAAGACCCCTCGGGCGAGGTTGACCTGCTGGGCCTGGTCGCGCAGCGAAGGAAGCGCCGGCGAGAGCAGCAGGACCACCGCGTCCGCGCCCTGGACGAAGCGACCCAGGAGGGTGAGTCCCCGGCGCCACAGGTCGCGCCGGTCGGGGCGCCAAGAGTCGAAGTGGGGGATCACTTTACAGGACTTCTCCGTGACCTCCGCGTCGACCGAGTCGATCCAGAGCCGGTCGTAGGTGAAGTAGTCGGCGATGATCCCGCCGGCCTCGTCGATCGTCTGCAGCTCCATCGGCCGCGAGCCGGCCTCTCCGCTCGGAGCCCCGTAGCGGAACCGCATCTTCATCTCGACGAACTGATTGAACTTCGTCGGGAGCGGGTACTTCGTCAGGATCCCCTGGTCCTCCCGGCCCGCCGAGAGCTCGACCCAGAGCTTGCGCCGGTCCTCCATCGGCCGGTTCACGTAGTAGCGGGTGGTCGTCTCGAGGCTGCCCTCTGGGTCAGTGGGGTCGGTCGTCTCGTACGTGGTCTCCTCGAGCGCGACGTCGTTCTCGAGGTCCCCGTAGAGCGGGAGCCCGGCGCGATCTCCTCGGGAAGGGATGTAGAGGATCGGGAGGTTGAGGCCGAAGTGTCCCGAGAGGAACCGGAAGTAGGTGGTCTTGCCCGAGGCGGGGATTCCGACGACCGCGATGCGGGTCGTTTCGACCGAAGGCTTGGCCTCGCGCTTCGTCCCGGCCGCTCGCCGGGTGCGGGTGGTTACCTTGACCTCGGGCATCGACCGCGTCCTTACCGCATTTCCGCGAGGCATATTTCAATGAAGTCCAAGGCCCCTTCGACAGCGGGCCCCGAGTTCGAGAGGTCCAGTCGAGCGTCTTGGAGCCGTCCGAAGACCTCTTCGACCGCCGCCTCGTGCTTCAGCGCCGCGTCCTGGAGGTCGCCTTCCGGGGCGAGCCGGGTCAGCTGGTAGGTACCCCGCAGCTCCATCAAACGCGAGAAGAGGTCCATCAAGCGCTCCCGGGTCTCCACGGCCCCCGAGGCGAGGCTGTGCTCGGTCGAGTCGATGAACCGGACGAGGGTCTCGGTCTCCTTGTCGTTCTGCATCCGGGCCTGGAGCATGGCGAGCCGACGCAAAATCGGCGCCTGGGCCCCCGGCGGTAGACGCTCGGCCTCGGTCCACGCTTGCAGCAGCGCGCGCGCGGCTTCGACCACTGCGCGCCGTGCGTACTGGACCCGAGCCTCCCAGTAGAGCCGGGTCACCGGTGGCAGTACGGCCTGGGCCCGGGACAGTCGCTCGAGCGCCACGTCGAACTGGCCCTGAAGGTACGCCTCGACGACCTCGCCGAGCGGGCCGTACCGCTCCTTGAGGTAGGCGGGCGGACCGCCCGCGCTCGCGAGCACGTCGATCTCGAGGTCGGGGGCTTCCCGATACATCTCCGCCCCGTTGGGCCCGGCGGACGCCTGAGCGCTCTTGATCCGGGAGACGGTCGCATGCTGCTGGGGCTCCTTCAGGGCACGGGCGGCGCTCGCGGCGTGGCGCGCGAGCTCCTCCGGGTGGAGCTCCTCGATCGGGAGGTCCCCCTCGTACCCGACGTCGATGAAGGCGTGGACCATCTGCGCGAACAGGGCGGAGCCGGTGGTGACCTCCTGGAAACTGAACGCCGTCGGCAGGCCGAGCTCGTGGGCTCGCTCGGTCAGCTGGGCGAGCACCTGGTTCATGCGGCCGGCGTCCACGCCCTTGTCGCGCTCCACGCCGCTCCCGATCCCGATCACACGGAGCGCGAGGAATGAGTTCGCCGGCAGGACGTACGGGACGAGGTCGACCCTGCCTTCGGGCAGCGTCGCCTTGGGCGACAGCCGGACGTCGAAGCGTGTGGACGCGTTGTCCCATCCGTCCGTCACAAGGACCAGATTCCCTCGTACCCCGTCGGTGCCCATCCGGAGAAGGTCGGCCCCGACCGCGATCGCGTCCCAGATCGCCGAGCGGCCGCTCGGAGTGAGGAGTGAGATCAGGTTCTCGATGTACGGCAGGTTCTCCCGGTGGATCTCTCCGAGCGGGACCGCGACCCGGACGTTCTCGGTGAACGTCACGAGTCCGAAGAGCGCCCCGGTCGTGGTCGCGTCCTGAAGGATGCGGAAGACCGCCGTCCGAGCGACCTCGATCTTCTTCCGTTCGGACTGGCCGCCGTCCGGGTCCGGCAGGGGGGCGA
>DAHVAA010000153.1 GCA_027314845.1 Thermoplasmata archaeon
CCGCTCGAGCGAGCCCCTCGACCTGATCGGGGTCATCGAGCGGGTCAGTCGGGACCTGGTCGGCCACTTTCCCGAGGTCGGACAGAACCGCGAGGACCGCGACCGCGTGCTCCAGGCCGAGATCGAGCGGTTCGACGAAGCGATCGACCGGGCCCGCCCCGTCCTGCGCCGGCAGGAGGAGCGGCTCCGCTCCGAGGGTCGAACGCCGGGCACGGAGGAGCTGATCGAGTGGTACGACTCCCTCGGCGTCCCTCCCGATGTGGCCGCGGGAATATTGGCGCATCCCCCTCCCGTACCGGAGGATTTCTACTCTCGGGTCGCGGACCGACACGTCAACGAGACCCCGACGAACGACTATGCGGAGAGGCGCGACGCGCTGCCGGAGCTTCCGGTCCAGGCCCCGGCCACGGACGTGGGTTACTACATGGACCCCTACACGGTCTCGTTCGAGGGGCATGTCGTCGGGTCCGAGGGACCGTGGGTCGTCCTCGACCGGACCGACTTCTATCCGACCAGCGGCGGGCAAGTCCACGACACCGGTCACCTCGGAGACGTACCGGTGGTCGACGTCCAGCGCCAGGGTCCCTGGATCTACCACCGGCTCGACCGCCCGAGCCCGTTCCGCGCCGGCGATCGCGTCCACGGCCGGATCGACGCGGCCCGACGGACGCAACTGATGCAGCACCACACCGCAACCCACATCATCAACGGCACCCTCCGTCGGCTCCTCGGCCCGCATGTCTGGCAAGCCGGGGCCTACAAGGGACCCGAGTTCGCACGGATCGACGTCACCCACTACCGGCCCCTGTCCGACGGAGAACTCCGGTCGGTAGCTCGGCGCATCAACCAGGTCGTGCGGGAGAACCACCCGGTCCGAAGCTACTTCGAGCCCCGAAGCGAAGCCGAGCGAAGGTTCGGGTTCTCCCTGTACCAGGGCGGCGCGGTCCCGGGGAAGGACCTGCGGATCGTCGAGATCGACGACGTCGACGTAGAGGCGTGTGGAGGCACGCACTGCACGCATACGAGCGAGGTCGGCGCGATCGACATCCTCGATGTCGAGCGCATCCAGGATGGGGTCATCCGTCTCACCTACGCGAGCGGCGAACGCGCCCTCGAGATCCGGGAGCAGCGCGACCGGGCCTTGCGCGAGGTAGCGCGGCGGTTGGGCGTCCCGCCCGAGAAGGCCCCGGAGGGAGTGGATCGGCTCTACGAAGAGATGGAGAGCGCTCGGCGCGCGCAACGCGATCGGCGCAAGGAGGACCTCGGGGCCGTTGCGAGCCGCCTCGCCTCCGATGCCCAGAACCTCGACTCCGTCGGAGGGGTCACGATCGTGCGCGCGCGCGTGGATCTCGATCGCACCGAGCTGGCCGAGCTCTCCCGCCTGCTGTCCCGCGAGCCGAACCGGGTGGTCCTGCTCGCGGCCGAGCGGGAGGGGCGCGGAACCCTGTTCGTCGGCTCCACCGCTGCCCGCGTCCCCGCGAACGCGTTGGTCGACCGCGCGAAGGCTCGCTTCCAGGGAAAGGGAGGGGGTAGCGCGTCGGCCGCCACCGCGGTGGGCGAGCCGGGCGCTCCGCTGGCCACCGCGCTCGAGGACGCCCGGGCCGAGGCGCGCCGCCTCGCCGGATCCCCGACCTCGGAGGCGGAACCGACCGGACCCGGGAGCCGAGGGTCCCACTAGATCGATCCGGGGAACGCCAGCCCAAGCCCGAGCAGCACGAGGCCCGGTATCACCGTCATCATGAGGTCGTCGTCCAGGTAGGTCCATTGGGGGCGCTCGGACGCGATCGCCACGACCCCCGCCGCCGCCGCGAACAGGGATGCGGTGAGCAGGGATGCATGGCCCACCCAGGCCAAGGAAACGGCAGCGAGTGCGAAGTAGACGACGAACGGAAGCGCGGGGTAGAAGGCGGCGCCCGCGGCCGTTCCGCGGGACTCCCCGATAATCGGATCGACGATCGCGGTCCCGAGGATCACCGCAACGGCGATCGGTTCCGGGAAGAGGACCAGAGCGACCACGATCGCCATCCCGAAGTAGGAGTAGCTCGCGAGGCGCACCCGCTCGTGGGGCCGGATCTCGGGCACCTCGAGCCGCCCGGCGAGGCGAAGCCCATCCACGACGAGGAGGGCGACCAGGGCGGCGATCGGAATCGCCCAGTTCGGGATGACGATCAGTAGATGGGGCGGGAACGCGTAATAGATCAGGGTCAGGGCGCCTCCCGCGTGCAGGAACCTCCGGCCGAGTCGCCCCCCCAGAGCGGCATCTCCGCCGAACCGGCTCCCGAGCCAGCTACGGAAGCGACCTTGGCGGTGCAACTGCATCGGACCTTCCCCCGAAGGCCCGGGGGCCATTACTCCGCCCTCCGGCCGCGACGGCTATGTGCGTGACGGCTTCTGAACCTCGCCATGAAGGTCGCCGTCGTGGTGGGGAGCAAGTCCGACCTCGAGATCGCCGAAAAAGTCCGCACCCGGCTTACCGACCTGGGCGTCCCGTGCGAGGTCGCGGTGGCGAGCGCCCACCGCACGCCCGAGAAGGTCGATCGGATGGCCCAGGATCCGAGCACGGACGTGTTCATCGCGATGGCCGGCCTCTCCGCGGCCTTGCCGGGCGCGATCGCCGCGCGCACCGTCCGGCCCGTGATCGGCGTTCCGCTGCACCGCGGGCTAGGCCTCGACAGCCTCCTGAGCGTCGTCCAGATGCCACCGGGCGTTCCCGTGGCCGCGGTCGGACTGGATGCGGCGGAGAACGCCGCGCTCCTCGCGACCGAGATCCTCGCGCTGAAGTATCCCGAGCTCCGCGCCTCCCTC
This sequence comes from Thermoplasmata archaeon, assembly GCA_027314845.1. Next base: position 2,806 of record DAHVAA010000153.1, read on the forward strand.
GACCGATACCGCGCGAAGTGGCGCGAGGAAGCCCCCCCGCCGGCCCGGAGCGGCGCGTGAACGATCCCGCCGAGTTCGTTCGGCACGCGATCGAACGGTTGCGCGCGGACGTCCCGGAACGCGCCATCGTGGCGGCGTCGGGGGGGATCGATTCGACCGTGGCCGCGCGCCTCGCCGAGCTCGCGCTCGGGGACCGCGCTCGCTGTCTCTTCGTCGACACGGGACTGCTGCGTGATGGGGAGGTCGACCGGGTGCGCGCCTACTTCCGCGAGAGCGGAACCCATGTCCTGGTCGTCCCGGCGGAAGACCAGTTCCTCAGCGCCCTCGAAGGGGTAACGGATCCCGAAGACAAGCGCGTGCGGATCGGCCACACGTTCATCCGTCTGTTCGAGCACGAAGCGGCGCGGATTCGCACCGACCGGCTCATCCAGGGAACGATCGCCCCGGACTGGATCGAGAGCGGCGGGTCGGGCAGCGACGGCTCGGCGAAGCGGGACACGATCAAGACCCACCACAACGTCGGTGGGATCCCGAAGGACTCGACGCTGCGCTTGGTCGAGCCGCTGCGCGACCTCTACAAAGACGAGGTGCGAGCGGTGGCCCAAGAGTTGAAGATCCCCGATCCGCTTCGCCAGCCTTTCCCGGGACCGGGCCTCGCGGTCCGCGTCGTGGGCGAAGTGACCGCGGAACGGCTGCGCCGGGCCCGGGTCGCGAACCGGATCGTCGAGGAGGAGGTCGAGCGCGCAATCCGCTCGAACGAACTGGCGCGGCCCTGGCAGTACTTCGCCGTGCTCTTGCCCGTGCGGACCGTCGGCGTCCTCGGCGACAATCGCTTCCATGGCGAGGCCGTGAGCGTGCGGATCGTCGACTCGATCGATGCGATGACCGCGCGCTCCGTCGCGCTCCCGCACGCCGTGGGCGCCCGGATCGCGGAGCGGATCACCCGCGAGCTGGCCGGCGAGGTCGTCCGGGTCCTCTACGACCTGAGCGACAAGCCCCCCGCGACGATCGAGTGGGAGTGAACCGGCCGCCGTCTACAGGAGCCGCACGGCCTCGAGGTTGTACGGGACCCGAGTCTCCATGTTGAACCGCTTGTGCAGGCTCGAAGCCAGATCGAGCGCTTTCGACTCGTCGCCGTGGTTCACCAGGACGCGCTGCGGCCGGGGATCGACCGACGCGATGTAGTTCATCAGCTGGGCGCGGTCGGAGTGCCCGCTGAAGCCCTCGATCGTCGTCATCTCGAAGCGGACCGGGATCGGCACCTGGCGAGGACCGTCCATGAACGTCGTCTCGCTGACCCCCCGCTGGAGCCGGCGCCCAAACGTGCCGTCGGCCTGGTAGCCCACGAACACGAGCGCGTTCTTCTC
>DAHVAA010000154.1 GCA_027314845.1 Thermoplasmata archaeon
ATATCGACCTCCTCGTAGATGACCTTCCGGGGGCATCGGTACTCGACGTTGCCCGACTCGAAGTCGAATTGAGCCGGCTCCTCGGACGTTCGGTCGACGTGGTGGAGGAGGCCTCCCTTCCGTGGTCGATCCGGCCCCAGGTCCTGACCGAGGCCGTCCCGCTATGAAGGAGGCCGAAGCACGGGCCAGGGCCCTGGTCGATCGAATGCTCCGGGAGGCGACGGCGGCCGCGCGGTACGCCAGCCGGGGAAAAGCGGTCTTCTTCGACATCCGGACGCCCGAGATCCGAGATGCGGCGGAGCTTCGAATTCTGCACTTTACGGAGACTGCCACCAAGTTGGGGCGACCGTTCCGAACCGCGAACCCGCTGCTACCCTGGGATGAACTGGAGCGCCTTCGGAACGACTTGGTCCATGAGTACCCCGAGGTCAAGGCTGAAAGAATCTGGCGGTTCTTGAGCGGTGATCTCCCCGCCTTAGTGGCGAAGCTCCGACGCGCGCGGTTTCCCGGTGACTCTGAGTGACGCGGCAATCTTCCCCGGCGGCCCGACCCCCGCGATCAGGTAGGGACCCCCGCACGGCAGGGCGACGCATCCTCGAACCCGATCCTTTCTTCGGCTCCCGGCGGGCCCGGTGGTAGCCCATTCATCCGCACCACGCCCGAACGCCTTCTTAGGGACGGAAAGGGGACTCGAAGTCCCGCCCCATTTCGGCCGAGAGCTCCCGGGTCGGGAGCGCCCGCATCCCACGCCTCGTCGAGCAGCGCGAAGACCTCGGTGGTGGAGAGGTCCTCCTTCATCCGGGGCGCATAGAAATTAATCATTAAAGTAGAAATATGCGGTATGTCATCTCTGCCATGTGGACGTGCTTCTCCCTCCCCGCGAAGCTGCGGCCCGACTCGGCATCACCGTTCGCACGCTCCAGACGTGGGACCGTACATCCCGGATCAGGGTCGTGCGTACTCCTACGGACCGACGTCGGGTGCCACTCTCCGAGGTTCAGCGGATCATGGGAGAGCTGGAGATCCGCTCCCCGATACTGTACGCCCGCGTCTCCTCCCGCGGCCAGAAGGACGACCTGGAACGGCAGAAAGAGCGCCTCCTTCGGGCCTTCCCCGGGGTCGAACTCCATACCGACATCCGGTCCGGCCTCAAGTTCGACCGACCCGGGCTCATCGGTATTCTCAAGGCTGTGCAGGAGCGGCGCGTCTCGCGGGTGGTGGTCGTCTACGAGGACCGGCTCGCCCGGTTCGGTGTGGACCTCCTCCGGCAGGTCTTCGCCGCCTATGGCACGACCCTCGAGGTACTCGACCCGAGGCCGAGGGACAACCCCGAGGCCGAACTCGCCAACGACCTCATCGCCATCATCACCTCGTTCTCGGCCCGACTCTACGGGCTGCGCTCCCACAAGACCAAGACGCTGCTCGCCACGGCACGGGCGGTGGTAAAGGACCCGTGATGGTCCGGCAGGCCTACCGTTACGAACTCGCCCCGACCCGACACGAGCGGGAATGCCTGCTCCGTCACGCCGGAGCAGCCCGCTTCGCCCACAACTGGGCGGTCGAGCGGTGTCGGAAGGCCAACCGTTCGCTCTCCGCCGCGACCCTCCACCGGGAGTGGAATCTCTGGAAGCGGACGAACGCTCCGTGGTGGGAGGAGGTCTCCAAGTGCGCGCCGCAGGAGGCGTTCCGAAACGTCCAGAGGTCGTACGCGAACTGGCGGGCGGGGCGTGCCCGGGAGCCGAGATTCCATCGTCGGGGCGTGAAGGACTCGTTCCGACTGACCGGATCGATCCGAGTGACCGACGGCCGGGTCCAACTCCCACGGATCGGAGAGGTGCGAACGAAGGAGGCCACGGGCAAGTTCCACGGGCGCATCCTCTCGGCGACCGTGCGCCGCGAGGCGGAGAGGTGGTTCGCGAGTCTCGTCGTGGAGCGGGAGCGGCCCGACCCCCTTCCCGTCGTCGGGCCGGCGGTGGGCGTCGACCTGGGCCTCACCTCGTTCGCGGTCCTGTCGGACGGGACCCGATTCGCTTCCCCGAAAGCTCTCTCGTCCGACCTGAGTCGCCTCCGCCGCAGGTCACGGGCTCACTCGCGCAAGCGGAAAGGCTCCCGCAACCGGATGAAGAGCGCCCGTTCGTTGGCCCGCCTCCACTTTCGCATTCGCTGCCGCCGCCGCGACTTCCTCCACAAGGCGACCACCGAACTGGCGAGAACCAAGTCGGTCGTGGTCGTCGAGGAGCTCGCCGTGGCGAACCTGGTCCGCAACCGTCCCTTGGGGCGGGCCATCAGCGATGCCGGCTGGTCGGAGTTCCGGCGGATGCTGGAATACAAGACCACCTGGTACGGGTCGCGGGCCGTCATCGCGCCGCGATTCTACCCGTCGAGCAAGCGGTGCTCGGGGTGCGGTCTCGTCAAGAACGAGGTCGCGCTCTCCGAGCGAAACTATTCGTGTGGCGGGTGCGGTCGCACGATAGACCGGGACCTGAACGCGGCACGCAACCTCGTGTCGCTCGTCGCCGGGAGTTCCCCGGAGACGGTAAACGCCTGCGGAGCGGACGCAAGACCCGTCCGGACGGACGGGCAGACCGCTAGGAAACAGGAATCCGAACGTGTTTCTACGTTCGGATGAACGGTGGGTCAAGCGACCTTAGCGGGCCCTTTGGGGCCGTGCGGCCCGGTGCGGGGTCCGCCGTGTCGGGCCTTGGCCGGGAGATGGCTCGGACGCGGCGGCGGGGTCGAACCGCCCATGGACGTCCGCGAGAGCTTCGACCACCGCATCGAGACCCGGGCCCGGTTCCTAAAGAGGTTTCGGGAGAACGGTTGGCAGCGGCTACAGGGGGCTGAGTCACCGCGTACGTGGGGCTCGATGTCAAAGGTCTCCCTGCCCACGATCGGCATCGGGAGGGTCAGGCTCCACTTCGCATCCTGCGGTCGGCCGACCCCAGACGGGCTCGACAGCCCGCCGGGCGCCTCCGCGACGTTCGACCCGCTCGCAGTGGAGGACGCCCGGGCCGGTCGGGAGGCTCCGGCGTTGCCGGTGGGCCCGACCGCTGGGGACTACTCCCGCGGGGTCGAGGTCCGGTAGGCGAGCGGGGTCGCTTGAGAGTCCCTCGAGGAGATCGTGGTGCACGAGTTCGTCGACCATGTCGCGCACCGCGGGGGGCTCAACTCGCTCCCTCGGCCGCTCGGAGTCGAACCTCCCTACATCGAAGGGTTCGAGTCCCGCGTCTCGGAGCGAGCGCGGTCGAGGGACGGGCCCGCGCTGCAGGGCGGGCGTCCTCGGGATCGTCTCAACCCGGGGGCGCGACGACGACGGTCTTCACGGGCGGAGCCGGGGGCCGCGGCGGAGGGGGCAATAGCCGCTGCCGGAGGAAGCCGACGATACGGGTCCACGCCTCTTCCGCCCGCACGAGGTCGTAGGCCCCAAGGTCCCGGGAGAGGAAGTGGTGGCCGACGCCGGGGATGTCCACGGCCTCGAGCGACGCCTCGGGACCCGAGCGCGTCCCGGCGAGCTGGGCCTTCGCCTTCGCGGCCGCCCGGTCGCCCGTGCCTGCGATGAAGAAGATCGGCGCGGTCACGAGGCGCGGAAGGTCGGCGGGCTGGACGGGCATGGGGTAGGCGACGGCGACCGCCGAGAGCTTGGGGTCCTGGGCGGCGAGCGCGATCGCGAGGCTTCCGCCGTACGACGTGCCGAAGACCGCCGACCGGGCCGGATCGACCATCTCGCCCTCGCGCAGGTAGGCGAGCGCGTCCCGGTAGAGCCGGACGAGGTCGACGACCCGCTTCGAACGGAGCGAGGCTCCGCCGCCCAGTTGCGCGCGCGTGCGCAGCGCCAGCTGGTGGGTGGGGCCGATCCCGTCGGTCTTGAGGATGTCCGGCAAGAGGACTTCGAACCCTTCCCGCGCGAACCGGATCGCGCCGTCGAGGACGGTCGTCGTGAGGCCGTAGACGTCCGGGGTGACGAGGACGACCGGGTGCCGCACGACCTTCGTCGGCCGCAGACGGATCGCCTGGGCGCGTCGGTCCGGCACGGCCTCGGTCTCGAACCAGACCCGCTCGCTGCGGTAGAGCGGCGACGGCACACCGGGCTTGCGGTCGGACTTGATCCAGGCCTTGT
>DAHVAA010000155.1 GCA_027314845.1 Thermoplasmata archaeon
GATAAAGTCGGCCCTGAAGTCGTAGAGGTCCCCGGCCCAGCCCGTATCCATTGAGGCCCAGGTGTGCTGTCCTCCGGAATCCGTCGTGCCATCCCAATGGCGGTCGTCGGCGCCCCAGGCATTTCGGTTAAATGCCTTGATTGTGGCCCCGGGGGCAGCCAATCCGTCAGGCAGTGTGACTTTCACCGAAACTCGAGCGCCCATGACCTCACGCCGATTCCGCTTGAGGATACACGATTCCGCGTATCAGGGTTTCGAATCGCCCACCGCCGTGACGTACCTCGACCCGGACTTTCTTCTCCGCCAAGGCTGGATCCGGCCGGTTCAGTCCGTTCCCGTCGACTGGGAGGACTCCGATGCCTCTCCCCGGTGCTCCAAATCGCCCGTAGGGTTTATCGCGCGGGGTATTGTGCCCCGGAAGGCACCGTAGACCTTCCGGAGCGACCCGGCAGGCCGGTGTAGCATCATGGCGATCTGCGACCACGGGCGTCTTCCACCGTCCGAGGTCGGCGTGTCGCGCAGTTCCCGGACCCGGGCCGCGAGCACCGCATCGTAGATCCGAGGGCGACCGACGGGACGCCCCGACCGGGTCTTCCGAACGCCGGATTTGATGGCATCCATCGCGTCCTGTGTCCGTGACTGAATCAAGTCGAGTTCGAACTCTGCGACCGCACCCAAGATTGTTCGCGTCAGACGCCCCACTGGTGAGCTCGTATCGATTGACTGGTCGGAGACAACGATCCGAGTGTCGTGCTGCTCGCACTCGTCAAAGAACGAGAGCAGTTCCTTCGTGCTACGTCCGAGCCGGTCCAGCTTGACCGCGAGCACCGTCTCAACTTTCCCGGCCCGGATCTCCGCGCGGAGCTGTTCGAACGCCGGCCGCGCTGCGCCTCGACCCGAGACCCCATCGTCGATCAGGAAGCAGTTGTCGGGCAGCTCGATTCCCATCGCCGCGGCGGCGGCACGGAGCCGGGCGACCTGGGTCTCGACATGTTGCTCGCTGGTGCTCGTGCGCGCGTACGCGAAGGCCCGCGAGTCGGTCACGGCTTCACCTCCCGCCCGGTGGTGGGAGTTTTGGGAGCGATTGGGAGCGATTTCTGTACTGTAGTCTCCAGGTACGTATCTGAGGCCGAAAGTCGGCCCATAGCGCTACAAGTACAGCAAAGCCTCCCAAAGCCTCCCCAAATCCCAAACGCTTCCACATTCTTACCCCTCTCCGGAGTGGTTTCTCGACCACTCCGCCCGCGCCCGGTCGACCTTCGACTGCCCATTCGGGATCAGGTCCTCTTCCCCAATCCTCGGTTGAACCGCCCCCCCAAAGCGCTCCTGTCGCTCCACACACCGCAAGCCGTGGGCGGTCAGCGCGACATCGACCCATTTGTAGGCGGACCCGTGGTGGGCCGACTTCTTGTAGCCGCGCTCTTCCAGCTCGTTGCTCAACCGCCTCGCGCTAGTCTTGGCGACGGCCGGTTCGTCGTTCTCGCCCGCCCAACCGACCAGTGCGTCCCGCATCGCCTTCGCGGCGACGGTGCCATTGATCTCCGGTTTCACACAGTCGTAAAGGAAGGCCGCGAGCCAGTCGGATTCCTCGCGAAGTTCGGTAGTGTCGTGGTCGACGCCCCCGGGGGTCGAGAGCCCGTGTGCGAGGAAGTCCGCGCGGGCTGCCAGCACCCATGTGAGGATCGCGTCGCCCTCCTCGGCCAGCATGACACGGTGGTAGTTCTTCAGATTCCCCGGCTCGCCAGGGGCTGGGAACGAGGTGACGGCCTTGATGAACTTCAACCGCCGCCACGTGGCCGTGGATTGCCCGACGATATGGAGCTTCTCCGACCCGTAGATGAGGAGCTTGGCCGATGGCACGTAGTCGAAGAATTCACGGTGTAGGAACCGGGCAGTGATCGTATCGCCGCCGCTGAACCGGTGAACGAGGTCCTCGTTGAGTCGCATCCCCCGCGGAGGCTCGGGCACGACGGCGAGCCGCGCGCCGCGCAGCCGAGCCAGGTCGTTCGGGATCCTGTCCGATGCCTTATCACCGAACGTCGCGGGATCGACGTGGACCACGGCCCCGGGGATCAGTCCCGCGATGACCTCGATGAACGTGGTCTTGCCGTTCTTGCCCGGGCCCCAGAGGTTGAAGAACGCCTGCTCCCCGGTGTCGCCGGTGAGGAAGTAGAACGCGAGTCGCTGGAGATAGCTGCGGACAGCGGGATCGGGCGCGAACCGCTCGAGGAAGGTCATCCACATGGTGGGCGGCTTGGCGGGGTCCGGGGCGTAGGGCGACTTCCATGTCCAGAGCTCGTTTCTCGAGAACGGTCGCACTTCGCCGGACCGCAGGTCGAGCAGCCCGGTCCGCACGGGGAGGACCCACGGGTCTGGGTTGAGGTCCTTGGATTTGATCGCGATCCCGTTGCGCGTGCTGAGGATGTGGACTGCGTCGTCGATCTCGCGACGCACGCTCCTTTTCGCACGGAATACGAGCAGGTCCTCCGCTCCGATGACGGCTGTCTTCCATGCCTCGTCGTCGAGCCCGGGGACGGGCGACGGGGGCGCAGGGACGTCCTGCAGTTTCGGGCGGTCCCGCGGGGGAACCTGCGCATTCCGCGCCTTATCAAGGGCCTCCTCGAGCCGTGCCCTCCATTCCTTCATCCACGCCACGGTGACGGGTGCATCCAGGAGATTCCGGCCCCACTGGTCGATGTGCTCCAATGTCTCCTCGACGCGACGTACGGCGATGCCCGTGTTGTCCTCGGGCCAGATTCCGCCGTCATAGACCCGGAACCTCCCCGAGTAGACGTCGTACCGGAGCCCGTCGCCGTACTGGTCCACCAAGAGGTCGACTAGCAGCAGGGGCACCAACCCACCCGCGGTGCGCGCGTTGGGGTGCGCGACGCAGCGGGCGACTTGGGCCGCCGCCTCCCGTAGCGTTTCGAGAGGGTCGGGGAGCGTCACTGGGCCCTGAAGCTCGGCCGGGGGGACCGACACGGGGGGGTGGTAGTGCACGGCCCACCGCGCGACGTACGCCGCACCCTTCGCGTACGGCCTGTCGCCGGGACGCTCGGGAGGGAACTCCGCCGCCTGGAACTTGCGGAGCTGCTCCCGGATCGGCTCCTCGGTCATCCCCGCGCGCGCGAGCGTTCGGGCCTCGCGGCACAGGACCCGGCGGCGCGATCCGTACGGGACCTTCCCCGCGACGCGGCCGACCGGCGCGGGGGCGCGGTCCGTCGGGCGGGCGACTCCGAAGACCTCCCGGATGTCGTCAGGAAGTTCGGGGAGGTCCTGCATCCGGGGCACACCGTGGTCCCAGCGGTACGCGTCGCCGCTCGGGTGAATTGACGGGGGGACTAGGACGTACCGCCCGTCGGAATGCATCTCCGCTTCTCCGAACGAGAAGGTCGACGCGGCGATTCCCTTGGTGCCGACGGGCGCGCGGAACCACCAGTGCGCCCCGCGGTGCGACCAGAACGTCGGCGGTCCGTACAGCCCTGTGAAGTAGTCGGTGGACCGCTCGTCGTTCGAGATCACTACGACCGGCCCGTGTCGGGTCGGTCCGGTGGCGATAGCGATGTTGTCACCGTCCCCAATCGGGTACTCAACCACGCTGTCGACCCATCCCTTCGGGGGCGAAAACTTCTGCTTCGGTGGGAGCGGCAGCACGCGAAGGCCCTGTGCCCTCAGGCCGATGACCGTGCGGTCGAGCTCGGTCGGAGCGGGGTCGCTCACGGCCGTGAAGTCCTCCGTTTCGCGAGTGAAGTTCTGTGAGTTTGTCTCCGCGAAGTCGAGCGGCGTGCGCTATTCGGAAGCGTTCGGCCTCGTGATGGTGGTCTTCCTCGGGAGCCTCCCTCGAGCGGGCGGAGTCGGCCAGGCACCCGATTCCGGAGCTCGTCTTCGGTGAGACTGACGTCGTCGAGTGAGTCACCGCGTGCAGGGCACCGAGCGAACCGGTGATGCCCGCGGAGGCCCTCCCGGGCCGCAAACGAAGCTCCGCAACTGGCGCAACGATGCCACTCGGCGCGAGGTTGGCGATGGTCGATCAGGAGGAGCGAAATGCGCGGTCATAATCAAGGGCGGGCCCGGAACGGGGAAATCCGTCATCGCGCTCAAT
>DAHVAA010000156.1 GCA_027314845.1 Thermoplasmata archaeon
ATAAATAGCGCGGGGGAGTGGTCGCCCCCCGTCTGGGACTGTGGGGTAGCTTGGTCCATCCTTCGGGGTTCGGGACTCCGAGACGCCAGTCCAAATCTGGCCAGTCCCATTCGGCCCGGGCGGCGGACGGTTCGCCCGCCGCTCCCTCCCGCACCTAGAGCTTCTGGGTGAGCGCTCGGACGGCGTGTCCGCCGTTCTTCAAGATCGGCCCGCCGTGGTAGCTCAGGAGGGATGAGACCGACAGCTGCGCCATCCGTCGCGCGCTGATCTTCGCGGTGGGAGTGTGGTGCGTGAAGTCCGGCGGGGTGAGGTCGACCTTTTCCCCGTCGACGAAGAAGAGGTCCCCCGAGAAGAGGAGCTGTCGCTCCGGCTGGTAGTAGGAAGTGTGGCCGGGAGTGTGACCCGGTGTATGGTAAGCGATGAGGCCACCCCCGGCGTCGATCTCGTCCCCGTCCTTGAACCGCTCGTCGATCGCGACCGGCTCCGCCGGGGGGGTCCCGGGGCCATCGTACTTCGGGTCGAGACCGATGAACGCCGCCTCGATCCAGTGGGAGAAGGTCCGGGCCTTCGTACGCTGCGCGACCACCTTCAGCGAGCCGGTATGGTCTCGGTGCAGGTGGGTGAGGAGGATCTTCTTCACGGCGCTCGGCTCGACGTGGACCTTCTCGAGATAGGCAAAGATCGCCTCGTGGGCATTGGGGAGCCCGGTGTCGATCAGGGTCCACGACGCGCCCTTGTCCTTGATCAAATAGACGTGGGTCGAGAAATCGGGCGAGGGGTCGACGCCTTCCACCAAGTGCACTCCGGGAAGAATCTCCGGCATAGGACCTCGACCGGCCGAGGGTACGAGTCTTAAAGCCCTTCGCGGGGGGCGTCCCAAGTCATCGACCCAGGCTCTCTCTGCTCAACGCCGGTGCGGGGCCTCTCCGTCGAACGCGAGGAACTCGTTCCCGTCCGGATCGGTGAATCGGAGCGTTCGACCGCCCCAGGGCTCCTCGTGCGGGGGCTGAGTCACCCGGACCCCGAGGTGCTTGAGTCGGAGCTCGAGGGCGGGGACGCTGTCCGTTTGGAAGACGATCCCGGTTCGGATCCCGAGCCGCGAACGCGCTTCGGAGTAGTACGGCTCTCCCCACTCGGGTTGGGGGACGATGAGCGAGAGCGCCGCGGCCCCCTTTCCCAGCGACAGCTCGACGTAGCCGGTCTCGTCGTCCCGAGCGCGGACCTCGAGACCGAGTCCATCACAGTAGAACCGCATCGCCCGGTCGCGGTCGGTCACCACGACACCGACGCGCTGAAGGAGCGTGAGCCGGCCCGAGCCTCGAGCGGGCGGGAGCTCGAGATTCACTCCCATCCCGAAGGAGCGAGGGTCCCACTCGAGAACGTCGTACCGGGCGGTCTCGACCTTCGACCACGGGTCGGCGCGAAGCACCCGCTTTGCCTCATCGAGCTCGCGTGCCCGGAAGATCAGGAAATCCCCCGGGGGATCGGTAAGCTCGCCGTGTGCGACCAGACGGCCGACGCGGTGGAGCCCGTCCAGGAACGAAGCGAATACGCGGGGCCCCGGGACCTCCTCGGACGCCGGAGCGCGGCGGAGGAGACGGAGGTACATCCGCTTCGGCTTGCGTCCGGGTTTGCTTTTCGTAGCCATCGGGGCCCGGGAAGGGCCGGGCCCTCCTATAGTTCGCGGGCGCACCGGCCCCATTGAAGGCGTTCGCCCTAAGGCGCCCGGTTCAAGTCTCCATCGCGAACGCTCGTCCGGCCTCTACGACCGAGCGCGCCACCTCGTCGGGCGGAAGCCCGCCGAAATCGAATATCCCGAGGACCTCATCGACACCCGCGGCGGCGAACCCCTCGAGCCGCCGGGCGACCTCCCGGGGCGACCCGATGATGGCCCAACCGCTCTCCTCGACCGCCCGAGCGCTTGCGTGCGCGGGGTCGCGCGCGACCTTTTCGAGGTAGAAAGCGCTCTGGGTCAGTCGGCGGCTGTCGAGGTACCGCTGCAGGGCCGCGCGGGCCCGGTCCGGGTGCTCCCCGGCATAGACGTGAAGCCCCGCGGCGACCTCCCCTCTTCCACCGTGCGGTCGGTGCGCCCGGAACTCGCGGACCTCGTCGGCGAGCTCTGCGAGGTCGGAGATCGTCGCGTAGGGAATGAGCGCGATCGAGACCCCTTTGGCCGCCACGAACCGGATCGCCTCCCGTCGCTGGACCGCGACCCATATCGGCGGGTGCGGGCGTTGGAGCGGGAGGATGTTGAGCCGTACCGGCGAGGAGCCGGCGGCGCTTGCATGCACCTCTTCCCCTTGGAGCGCCGCGAGGAGGGTGGCGAGACCCGACTCGAAACGCTCTCGTTTCGATGCGGGGTCGACCCCGAAGCCCTCAAACTCCATGGGGATGTAGCCGCTGCCGACCCCCAGATTCAGTCGCCCACCCGATAGGCGGTCGACCATCGCGTACTGCTCGGCGAGCTCGATCGCCGAGTGGAACGGCAGCACGCTCACGAGCGCTCCGAGGCGCAGGCGTCGGGTCCGGGCGCTTGCGGCGGCGAGGAGGACCGGGGGGGCCGGACAGACGCCCCCCGCATGGAAATGGTGCTCTGCGACCCACAGCGCAGAGAGACCGCCGGCTTCGGCTGCCTCCGCGAGCGTGAGGACCTGTTCCAGCCGTTGCGAACCGGCCGGATCGTCGTACTCATCGACTACGGAAAACGCGCTGAGCTTCACCGGCCGGCCGACGAGTGTCGAGTAAATGTCGTTTCCCGCCCGACGTCCCCCTCCCCGACAACTCGATGAGCGCATCCGGAGTACCGCCCAGCGTGACGCTCCCGTTGGTCCCCATCGCGGCGGGCTGGGCCTCAGGACGGGTGCATCGCATAGAGGACCCGGTGACCTGGGCCTCGGGGAGTGCCGACCCCGAGGTGCTCACGATGCCCGCGATCTGGTGGCCCCCGCCACACGGCCTACCTTCGAACGCGCGGGCCGTGGTCCTAGTCGGCAACCCCCTCAGTACCGACGCTCCGAACTCTCGGCTGCCGGTGGTGGCCGGGGCTGAGCCAGACCTCCTCGAAGAGGGGGAGCGTGCCGAAGTGAACGGATCCAAGGGCACGCTCGCGATCGAGGGTGTGGAAGAGGTCCGAGTCGTGACTGCCTTCCTCGAGCGGGGAGACGGGTACATCCTCCTGCTCGAGCGGTCTCAGCAGGTCGGGTCCTTCCAGGGTCGGTGGGCCGGCGTCTCGGGCTACCTGGAAGACCCGACGCCGCTCGACCAGGCCTACCGGGAGGTCCGAGAGGAGGTCGGACTCGCGCGCGGCGAGCTCGACCTCGCGAGCGAAGGCGCGCCCGTACTAGCCCGAAGCGGTCGCCGTGTCTTCGTCGTCTACCCCTTCCGTTTCCGGACCCAGCGGACTGAGATTCGGCTCGACTGGGAGCACACGCGCGCCGAGTGGGTGGATCCGGTCGAGATCCGGCGCCGGGCCACCGTACCGAAGCTGGACCGCGCCTGGGACGCCGTCCGCCCTGATCGCACTCCGAAAAGCTAAGACACGGGACGGTGCGTGGCGGAGCTGATGGGCTGGTAGATCAGTCCGGAAGATCGCCGGTTTTGCAAACCGGAGGCCTCGGGTTCAAATCCCGACCAGTCCACTCCCATACGGGTTTAGACAGTACCGTTTCCATACGATCTAGGGTGCGGAACAAAGCCCCACCCTCGAGGGAACTTCTCCTCAACCCAGACGTAAGGCAGTGGTACGACAACCTCGGCCGGGGCTCCCCCTCGAACGCGGACGTCAACCTCCGTCGACTGGCGGCCTTCACCGCCGCGATGCGGAAGCGACCGGCTGACCTCCTGCGCCTCGACGAGAAGGCGCTCCACGGGCTCCTGCTCGATTTCGTGGGCCGTGAGGAACAGAGGAACGTCGCGGGCTCGTACGTGATGCGGACGATCATCGCGGTAAAGTCCTGGCTGGTGTTCAACGGGATTCGGGTCTCTCGCCCCGTCCGAATCCGCGGATCGGACGACGCTCCCACGCTGCGAAACGAGCGGGTGCCGACCCAAGAAGAG
>DAHVAA010000157.1 GCA_027314845.1 Thermoplasmata archaeon
TTCGTGAAAGCCAAGGTCAGAAATCCCGAAGACCGTAGAAATCGTGTCCTTTCTGCTCGTAGGGGCCCCGAGGAGAACACGGGTACCCGTTTCGTGCGCGTTCCAATATGATGCCGAAGGGAGAGCCCCATCGCGAGTCTTGTCTACCTACGGGCCCTTCGCGGCCGTACAGCCGGGGTCGGGCAGGGCCGAATCCGATTCCCTTCCGTCCGAGCGCACAGGCTTGCCCGCGACCTGTCCACTCTGCCGATCGTCCATGGAGCCGGGCGTCGTGGCGGCCGGGATGTACGGACTGGCCCGTGTCATCTACTGGGGAAATCAGTCGGGAGACCCGAGATTCACCGCCGAGGAGAACCTTCTCGCGCATCGCCTCTTTCACTTCGCTGAGATTCCCGGGTTTCGGTGCGTCCGATGCCGGGGGGTCATCGGCAGGAATCCCGGAAGGTCGCTGCCCAAGTGAGAACAGCGGTACCGCGACCTGATCGAGTCGACGCGCTCGCCGTACTTCGATGTCCTGGGGATTGAGGCTTGCCACCAGCCCATCCGGGCAGTACGATCGGGAGCGGGGGCCGTTGGGGCCGGGCTCCACCCCGAGCAGCGTCGCTTCGCCAAGCACACGTGCCGGGCCACCGATACGCCCCAAGCCGAAGCGTCGGCGGTTCGTTACGCCCAGAGCCGAGGCCGCGATAGCGCGGCCAGAGTGCCGAGTGTCCTCGAAAAGCTTCATGACGGCGACGCCTTGCTACGGCCACCTGTGGCGCCGTTCCCGCGAGATGCGTCGCCCCGGTTCGTCACACGACGGACCCGCATCGAGCCCCTGGAGGAGGGCCATGCTCCCGAGTTGTTCCAGGCCCTCCGCGATCCACGGATCTACGAGTTCCTTCCAGAGGACCCTCCGGCCTCCGAAGCGGTCCTGCGCGCTCGGATACAGCGGTGGGCCCGAGGTCCTGGGACCGCCACCCATGAGCGGTGGTTCAACTGGGCCATCCGACTCACGGCCGAACGCGCGGTGGCCGGTTCCCTGCAATCGACGGTGGATCGGAACGAGCGGCGGGCGTCGGTCGCCTACCTGTTGGCTCCGAGGTTCTGGGGGCAAGGTATCGCCCACGAGGCGTTGGTACCGTTGCTCGCGTGGTTGCGCTCTCGCGAGGACGTGTCGGAGGTCGTCGCGGTGGTCGACTCGCGAAATGTGCGATCGCTAAACCTCGTCCGTCGGCTGGGTTTCGAACCCGTCCGGACCGTGCGCCACGCCGACTTTTTCAAGGGGTCCTGGAGCGATGAACAGACCCTGCGGTGGGCGGGGCCATCCCGTTCGGAAACGGCCGGGGATTGAGAGAGGAGGCCCGCGACCGGGAGGAGGGCTCACTTCCGGGAGCGGCCCGAGCGATGGGTCACGGGCCCGCTCCCGAGTCCTTCGATCCGCCGCCCACCGGCGCTCTCGGCGGGCCGCCGGGCCCCGTACGGGACCTCGGAACGAGACGGCGCTCGGCGCCGCTTCCCGCCCGCTCCCACGCGGGGTCGGCTCAACCGGTGATGAGGAGGTAGATCGCTAACCCCCCGCCGACGAGGACCATGAGGATGGTCAGCGCCCACTCCAGTCCGGCACGGGAACGGAACTGATCCTTCTCCAGATCGGTCCGCGTGGCGAGGAACTTCACGAACGCCACGACGAGGACCGCCGACCCGGCGAGGACCAACAGCACCCCGGTCGCCTCAGAGATCGGGGTCGGCGACCCCCCGCCCGATGCGCCCGATAGCTCCCGCAGGAGCAGACCGAACCGGGCGACCACGAAACCGAACGCCATGATCGTGACCGCCGTACGGATCCACGCCAGAAACGTCCGCTCGTTCGCGAGATGATCCGTCGGATGCGCGGGCATGGCGACACCTACCCTCACGAGGAACGACCCTCAATATACCCTCCCATCCGATCTCCCGCCCCGGATGCGGCGCGGCCCGGGACGGGAAATCGGGGATGAGCCGACGGCGATCGGGATCCCCGTTCCCTGCGACGTGCCCCCGTGAACCTCATCTCGTGGAGCGCCATACGACATCGATGTCCATCGAACCACTGGACCTTCGCTCCTCGGCGCTCGTCGTCTGGGACATGCAGCAGGGGATCGCCGGCCGGGCGTACAACCGGGCCGAAATCGTCCCCCGCATCGCCGAACTCCTCACTGCGTATCGCGCCCGCCGACTGCCGATCGTCTACAGCCAGCACACTACCCCGCCCGAGGGATGGGGGAATCCGTCGATGGCTCGGGGAATGCAACGGCGAGGGTTGCCGCCGACCGGCTTCCGCCTCGCTCCCGGAAGTCCGGAATGGGAGATCCTTTCCGAGCTCGCGCCCCGGCCCGACGAGCTCGTTCTGACGAAGACGACGCCCAGCTTCTTTGTCGGAACTCCGCTCGAGTCGATGCTGCGATTCCGTCGCATCGACTCCCTCGTCCTCGTCGGCGTGAGTACGGAGCGAGGGATCCTGGAGACGGCGCGGCACGCCCTCACGCTCGGCTTCCATCCGCTCGTGATCGAGGATGCGTGCGGATCGATGTCGCCCGAGGGACAGCAAGGAGCGCTGGCCACGCTCCGGACGATGTGCGACGTGGAGACGGTGGCCTCCGTCGTCGCCCGACTGCCCCCGATGGCATAGGACTCCCGGCCGTCGACCCACGGCGGCGCCCCACGAGGGGTCGCGTAGGCTCCGCTCCGCCCGTTGAGAGGGGGTCCCCGGAGCGCCCGAACTACGGGCCTCGGGCCGCCTCGAGGACCTGCTCCAGGAACTCCGGCTCGGGGAGCGCCCCCTCGAACTGGACCCGCTCGTTGACAACGATCTTGGGCACGGCCATCACCGAGTACTGGGTCGCGAGCTCGGGGAACTCCATGGATTCGACCATCTCGGCGTCGATCATCGCGGGGTTCGACAGCGAGAACTGGTGGGCCAGACGGACCGCCCGAGGACAGTACGGGCACGTTGGCGTCACGAAGACCTGGATCCGGGCCGGCGCGGCGAGGCGCTGGAGCGCGGCGACGGTCTCGGCACCGAGGCGGGACGTCCCGCCCATGGCATCGACGATGTCCTCCAGAAGGGCCGTGAACTCGTAGCCGCCGGGCAGGCCGTAGAACTTGAGCGCCAGGCTCGACTCCCCGTTCGTGACGACCGTGGCGGGCGTCTGGCGGACCTTGAGGCGCTCGACGAGCTCGGGAGAATCTTCGACCCAATGGTGCTCGGCCGAGACCCGGCCGTGAGAAAGCTCCGCAAGTTCTTCGGAGAGCTGCTTCGCGTCCTCGCAGTAGACGCACGAGGCGCGTTCCTTCTTCGACGCGAAGGTCAGCAACCGGACGGATCCGTTCGGAGGAAGGTTCTTCTGGAAGTAGCGTTCGACATCGGTCCGGTTCTCTTGGGTCAGCATGAGGATCTCACCGTCCTCGATCACGAGGCCGAGGGCGATAAGCTGGGTCGTTGCATGGGCAACGGCCCGGCACGGTCCCACCCCCGGTGAGGGGCCCACGACGCCCTTGCCACCGGTTTCGGATCCCGCTCTACCGGAGCGCGTCGCGATCGAGGGAAGCGACCCGAGAACCCCCCGGGTCGGTACGGGCACGACCCCGCTCGGAGTCGTGGACAGAACTCGGTCGACGGACCTCCCTTAGGGGGTCGAGGAAGTCGCCCCGGTCCCGCCGCGGTGACAGCCCGCGCCGGGGCGCTCGAAGAGGCCGCAGGAGGTGAACCACGGGAAGGGAGGGGCGAACGGGCCCAGGTCGAACCGGTCCGGCACGTTCTCGAAGAGATGGCTCTCGCGAGTCGCCACCCGCTCCGACCCGCCGCTCCGCACCGCGTTCCCCCGCGCGCCCACCCGACGGCCACCGAACTCGCGGCGCCGCGGGGATATGTCGAAACCGCGATAGCGCGACCATGCCGTTGCGGCCACTACCCGTTCTGATATCGAGAACGGGGTGAGTCTTTCGGACTTCGTCGAGCGGCGCGACGGGGAACGCCCGGGGATTGGGCAGGATGAACT
>DAHVAA010000158.1 GCA_027314845.1 Thermoplasmata archaeon
AGGTGGGCGAGGAACGTCGGCAGGGCGGACGCGCCGCCCCGGAGCGAGAGCGCAACCATGCCGCCGCGGCCGTCCATCTGGGCTCGGGCGACCGCCTCCTCCTCGGGTCCGCCGCGACCGGGGTAGTGGACCGCCCGCACCGCCGGATGCCCGGCGAGCGCGGCAGCGACCGCGGCCCCCGAGCTGTTGTGCCGCTCCATCCGGACGGCGAGGGTCTTCAAGCTGCGGCCGAGGAGGAATCCGGCGAAGGGGTCGAGGGGGGCGCCGAGCGCCGAACGGGCGTCGACTTCGCGCATCGGCGCTTCCAGCCCGATCACCGCGCCGGCGAGGAGATCGGAGTGGCCGCCCAGGTACTTCGTCGCGCTGTGCACCACGAGGTCGACCCCGAGCGCGAGCGGCGTCTGGTTGACCGGGCTCGCGAACGTGTTGTCGACGACCAGGAGCGCTCCGACGCGGTCGGTCGCTTCGGCCCACCGGGCCAGGTCGTGCACGGTGAGAAGCGGGTTGGTCGGGCTTTCCACGATCACGAGACGGGTCCCCTCCCTCACGACCTCCTCGGGCGCCCGCGCTTCCGCCTCGGAGACCTCGCGGACGCGCACGCCGAATCGAGGAAGCAGGTCGGTAAGGAGGTCGGTCGTGCCCCCGTAGATGCCCGAGAGCGCGACCACCTCGTCGCCCGATCGCACGAGGGAGAGCACGGTGGCGCTCATCGCGCCCATCCCGGAAGCGTAGACGCGCCCCGCCTCGGCCCCTTCGAGGTCGCGCACGAGCTCCGCCGGCCCCTCGAGGGTCGTGTTCTCGATGCGGGTGTAGAGGTAGGCCCGGGAGCGCTCGGCGGATTCGGACCGTTCCGGGGGCCAATGGAAGGTCGAGGTCTGGTAGATCGGTGGCACGACCGCCCCGGCGTTGTAGTCGGGCCTCCGGGCGCCGTGCACCAGACGGGTGGTCGGGCCGGCCCACTCCGGGAGGGGGTCAAAGCGCGCGCGCCGGGCGGAGGGGCTCGAGGGGGGTTGGGCCGTGCTCACGGGAACGCTCCCCGGCTCGACCGGCCCTCCCCCTCGCGCAGGACCCGCATTCGGGTCGGAGCGTCGATGGTCGTGAGGTATCGCGCGACCGCCGGGGGGACCAGTTCCTTCCAGCCCCGGCCGGAGGCGAGCCGCTCGCGGAGACGTACGCCCTCAAACCTCCGGCGGTCGACCACGCGCGGCCGCTCCACGTCGTAGCCCGCCCGCTCGAAGAGGAGACGGGTGAGCGGATTGTTCGTGTAGACCCGGTCGAACGCCGGAAGGAGCCCCTCGAGGTAACGGACCCAGAGCGCATGGCGACGGATGTCGGGGATCGGGACGATCTCGACCCCCTCCACCTCCGCCTCTGCGAGGGCCCGCGAGATCATCTCGAAGCGTTCGCCGGAGGTGAACGGGTTCTTCCAGGTGTACGACTCCTCCGCGCTGCCGATCCCGATCAGGAGCGGAGCGTCCGGGCGAGCGCGGCGGACCTCTCGCACGACCTCGAGATGTCCCCGATGGAACGGCTGGAACCGGCCGATGAGGAGACCGCGCACGGTCGATCGATATCACTCCGGGGTCAAATCTTCCACGTCGTCCAGAAAGTCTTCGATGTGAGGGCAGCGAGCCGTCAGGTAGTGCCGGCAGTGCTCGCAACGGCGGTCGTTCCAGGCCGGCCGCAGCAACGAGTTGAACTCGAAGCAGGGGCGATTGACGAACCGGTCCTCCTCCTCGGAGTCGGCCATCCCCGTAGCGGTCGCCCTTGGCGGCGACGGGAGGTGCACCGGAAAGCGGAACGAGCCTTTCACGACCCGGCCGGCCGTCCCGGAGTCGGAGGCGGCACACCGGACGAGGGGATCTCCTCAGGGGTCCGGCTCGTCGCGCGGACCATCGCGCTGAGCCGCTCCAAAAGCGATTCCTTCTGGGTTCCCTGTCCGACCAACGCGTACTTGAGCACGTCTCGGAGGGTGCGGACCGGGATGACCTCGATCATCCCGCGGTAGCGAGACTCGAGCACGAGGTCGTCGAGGTTGTCCTCGGGGACCAGGACCCGCTTGATGCCGGAATCGGCCGCCGCCTCGACCTTCGCGGTGACCCCGCCCACGGGGAGCACCTGACCCCGGACGGAGAGCGAGCCGGTCATCGCGACCGACTGGTCGACCGGGACCCCTTCGAGGGCGCTGATGACCGCGGTCGCGATCGAGACCGAGGCGCTGTCGCCCTCGACGCCGTCGGAGGTGCCCACGAACTGGATGTGAATGTCGTAACGGGAGATGTCCTCGCCCGTGTACTTCTTGATGAGCGCGCTGACGTTCTGGACGGCCTCGCGCGCGATCTCACCGAGCTTGCCGGTCGCGACCACGACCCCGCCGTCGCGCGTCTGCGCCGGAGTGATCTCCGCCGCGATCGGGAGCACGATCCCCGAGAACTCGGCCATCCCCGTCTGCGCGTTGATGGCGGCGAGGCCGTTCACGACCCCCACGGCCGCCCCTTCGACCGAGAACATGCGGTACTCCTTGCGCCGCTCGATGTAGCGGTCGGCGATCTGCTGCTCGAGCGAGCGGCTCGCGCGCTTCGCCTTCACGACCTGGTCGGCCTTCACGATCGCGAGCCCTTCGGAGAGCGCAATGTCCCCGGCGACCCGAACGAGCCCGCCGAGCTCCCGCAGCCGGAGCGTGAGCTGCCCGGAGCGACCCGAGCGACGCTGCGCCTCCCGGATCACCTCGACGATCGCCCCGAGGTCGAAGTGCGGGATCTTCTTGTCCTTCTGGACCTCCTGCGCGACGAACCGGACGAGCTTCATGCGGTTCTCGGGCGTGTCGGGCATGGTCGTCTTCACGTAGAGCTCGTAGCCGTACCCACGGATCCGGGAGCGGAGCGCCGGGTGCATCGTCTGGACGCTGTCGACGTTGCCCGCGGCGACCAGTACGAAGTCGGCGGGAACCGGCTCGGTCTTCACCATCGCGCCCGCCGAGCGTTCCGACTGGCCGACGATCGGGAACTTCCGCTCCTGGAGCGCGGTCAGGAGCGAGTGCTGACTCTCGATCTTGAGGAGATTGATCTCGTCCACGAACAGCACGCCGCCGTTCGCCTTGTGGATCGCGCCGACCTCGACCCGCTCGTGCGGGGGAGTCTCGAGACCGCCCGATTGGAACGGGTCGTGCTTGACGTCCCCGAGCAGCGCGCCGGCGTGCGCCCCAGTGGCGTCCACGAACGGCGGTCGATCGTCGGGCGAATGCGAGACCAGGAGCTTCGCGACCCCCGCGGTCGAATCGTTCCGGCCGCCGGAGAATCGGACGAGCGCGTAGACGATGAACACGACCAGGAGACCGAGCAGGAGCGCGGTCAGGTTCCCGCTCGTGATCACGATGTAGAGCGTGAAGGCGAAGATGGCGAGAGCGAGCACGACGAACAGGATCGTTCGCTGCTCCTTCTTCTGCGCCGCCTCGAGCTTCTGGGCGGCTACGATCTCTTTGCCTTTCCCCGACGGAACGACCCGGATCTTCGGCTCGTTCGCGTCCTCGTTATTCGGATAGGCGAGGATGTCCTGGAGTTGCTCCTTCGGCAGAAAGTCGACCATCGCCCGCGCGAGCATGCTCTTGCCCGTGCCCGGCTCGCCGATCAGGATCATGTGGCGCTTCTGGGTCGCCGCTTTGCGTGCGACCTCGACCGCCTCGTCCTGTCCGATGACCTGGTCGAGGAGTCGAGGAGGTACCTCGACCTGGGCGCTGGAAGTGTAGGGCAAGCCGTGAGCCCAGCTGTCCAGCTCGCTCGACGACGGCGGCAACTCTGCCCCGGTGGAGGGTTTCTCCGCTCCTTCTGCCATGGCGGCGTCCCAACCCGGTGATTTCGGGCCGTTGCGCCATGTGAACGAAGCGGGGGTCCATATAAATCCCTTCGGGGGATTCAGCGTGACCTCCGCACCATTGCCTGCCGGGATTGCGACTCGGAACCGACCGGGCCGAGCCGGGCTCGCCGCGGGGCCGGTTCGTT
>DAHVAA010000159.1 GCA_027314845.1 Thermoplasmata archaeon
CGCCGGGGTCGCGGCGGTGAAGAACAGGTCCTCGGCGATCCCGTTCAGGCCCCGAAGCAGGACCGGTCCGGTCCGAGGGCTCGTCACCGCCAGGACGTTCCCGACCGCGCTCACCCCCCGGTCGGTCCGGCTCGCGACCTCGAGCTCGGCGGCCTCCACGAAGGGAGCCACGCCCTGCCGCACGAGCCCCCGTCGGATCTCTCCCTCGACGGTGCGCCGCCCCGGCTGCCGCGCCCAGCCATGGAACGCGGCGCCGTCATAGCCGAAGCGGACGAACCAACGCGTCGTGCGGGCCCGGAGCCCCGGGGGCCGTTAGGGTCTCGCCCTCCCGAAAGGTCCGGCCCCAACCCATGAGTCTCGGTAGCAAATATTGACCTATTGTAATCTATACAGTCTAAATTGGATTTCTATATATTCATCTCAAGACACGTCTTGCCGATGACCGGCGAGGCGGGTTCCGGTGCGCGCGGCGCGCGTCCTGTCGAGCTCGCGGCCGGTCTCGGCGAACGACGGAGCAAGTGAACCACCATGAGCACACAGAACCCAAGTGAAACGACATCGTCGGACATACTCTCCGCGCCGAGTCGACGGCGCGGCCGCTCGATCGGGGTCGGGATCGCCGTGGCGATCGCGATCGTGCTGCTGGTCGTGGGCCTCGGGGCCGGGTATGCCCTGGGCGGATACCTGAACCCTTCGAAGACCGCGAACACGGTGACCATCTCGGAGGCGGGCTCGACCCTGCTCGGCCCGCTCTTCCAGCTGTGGGGTCCGAACTACACCGCGCTGAACCCGAACGTGCACGTCAACGTCGCGCTCACGGGCAGCGGGAACGGGATCAGCGAGGCGGAGAGCGGCGGCGTCGACATCGGCGCGACGGACGCCTATCTCACGCCCCAGAACGCCTCGGCCCACGGGCTGATCAACGTGCCTCTCGCGATCTCGGCCCAACTGGTCATGTACAACCTGCCGGGCCTCCCCAACGTCCACCTCAACCTGAACGGGACGGTCCTCGCCAAGATCTACGCGGGCGTCATCACGAAGTGGAACGACCCCCAGATCGCCGCCGCGAACCCGGGCGTGTCGCTCCCGGACCAGACGATCGTGCCGTTGCACCGGTCGGACGGTAGCGGGGACACGTTCATGTTCACGAGCCTGTGCTACCTTTCCTGGTCCGGTTGGCCCTACTCCTTCGGCACGAGCGTCCAGTGGCTCAGCTCCTCGCCGGGGTACAACGGCAACGGCGGGATGGTCACGGGACTCTCGGGGACCCAGTACGGGATCGCCTACATCGGGATCAGCTTCCTGAACCAGGCGCTCGCGACCGGCAAGATCGGTTACGCGGCGGTCGGCGACCAGGCGGCGAACCTGAACGGCACCAACCCGGCGAACTACGTACTGCCGACCTCCCAGAACATCAGCGCGGACGCGAGTCTCGGCCTCCAGAACCTGCAGCCGCCGAGCGTCGCGATCAGCCTGATCCTGGGTGGCGTCCCGGGGGCGATCGTGACGACCGCGAACCACGGCACCGGGGGCACCCTGCCCACGGCCCAGTACCCCCACCCGTACCCGATCGTGAACCTGGAGTACACGCTGATCCAGACGTCACCGGCGAGCCCGAGTCACCAGTTCTACGTGGTGCAGCTGCTCGAATGGATCCTGTCCTACGGGAACCTGCCGCAGTACCTGAACGCAGTGCACTTCCTGCCGCTGACGCCGGCGATCATCGGCTACGACATGGAGGCGCTCGCCTCCGTGTCGGTGAGTGCCTAGGTCGCGAAGGCCACCGGAGCGAACGACGAACCCCCTCCCCGACCGGGCCGCCATCGCGGGCGCGCCCGGTCCCCCGTATTCTCCTGGAGCCCGATGAGCCTCTCGTCCCCACCGGAGCCAGCGCGGCGGCCCCGCTTCCATCTAGCGCAACTGCCCCCTCTGCTCGCGGCCGCGATCCCGCTCGCGCTCCTGGCCGGGATCGTCGTCACCCTGGCCGTGGCCGGTTCGGGGTTCGGCTGGCTGCTCAATTCGAGCGTCAACTGGAACCCCTCGACCGGCGACCCGAGCCAGGCCAACTTTGGCATCCTCGTCTTCGTGGTCGGCTCGTTCGTCACGGCCCTGCCCGCGCTCGTCCTGGTCCTCCTCCTCTCGCTCGCGATCGGTGCGGCGACCGCGCTCTATCTTCCGCGCCGCTTCTCGCTCGTGCTGAACGGCTTCGTCGACCTGCTCGCGGGGATCCCGAGCGTCGTCTACGGGATCTGGGGATTCTGGATCGTCGCCCCGGTCCTCGGGACGACCGTCAATCCCTGGATCAACACCCATCTCGGGTTCGTGCCCGGCCTCGGCGGCCCGGTCCCGTCCACGGGGATCGGGATCCCGCTCGCGATCTTCGTGCTCACCCTGATGGCCCTCCCCCTCACCGCCGTCCTCGTGCGGGAGAGCCTGCTCGCGGTCCCGGCCGCCTACCGCGAAGCCGGCCTCGCGCTCGGCGCGACGCGGTATGAGGTCTTCCGCCGCATCCTCCTCCCGTTCGCCCGCCGCCGCATCGGGGGTGCCGCGCTCCTGGGGTTTGGCCGCGCCCTCGGCGAGACGGTCGCGGTCTTCATGGTGATCGGGGACGCGACCAAGCTCCCGTTCAACTTCTTCGACCTGTCGTTCACGGTCCCGGGGGTCCTGGTCGGCCAATTCGATAGCGCCTTCATCCAACCGAACTACCTCGCGGCGCTCGCCCAGCTCGGGCTCGTACTCCTCGCGTTCTCGCTGGTGATCAACGTCGGCGGCCGCTGGCTGGTCGGCCGGGTCGGTCGCGGCGGGATCGAGATGCCGGAGGTCGAGTGAGCGCCCTCCCGGCCTCCGGATGGGCCGACTGGTTCAGTCCGGCCGAGCTCGTGCGGTTCCGTCGTCGCCGCCGCCTCGATCGCTGGATCGGACGGCTCGTCCCCATCGTCTTCCTCGTCGCGATCGTCCCGATCCTGGACCTGATCTACTGGATCTCCCAGCGAGCGCTGCCGACCCTGACCTGGACGACCCTGACCACGAACCCGACCGGGAACGCGGGGGGGCTCTACGGCCCGATCGTCGGCACGGTCGACCTCCTCCTCTTCGGTCTCGCGATCGCGGTGCCGCTCGGGATCGTGTCCGGCCTTGCGTCGGCGGTCTTCCTTCCGTTCCGCTGGGGCGAGGTCGTTCGGGGCGCCGGCGACCTCCTCGTGGGCCTGCCGTCGGTGATCCTCGGTTACTTCGGCTACTTCGCGCTCGTGATCTACTTCGGATGGGGGGCGTCGCTCCTCGCCGGCGGGGTCACGCTCGGGTTCTTCATGTTCCCGTACATCGCCCGCGCCTCGGACCAGGCGTTCTCCTCGGTGCCCTCGGACCTCAAGGACGCGGCGCTCGGAGCGGGCGCTCGGCTCCGGCAGTACGCTCGCCGCGTCGCCTTCCCCATCGCGCTCCCCCAGATCCTCTCGGGGATCTTCCTCGCCGCCGCGATCGGCATCGGGGAGACGGCGCCGCTCCTGTGGACCGCGCTGTTCAGCAGCTACCCCCCGACGAACCTATCGGAACCGACCGGATACCTCACGGGTCTCATCTGGAACTACTACGACGAGCCGCTCACGTTTGGGACGGAAGTGACGCTCGCGTTCCAGGCGGCCTTCCTCCTGATCGCGATCGTGGTCGCGATGAACGTGATCGTACGGATCTATGCCGAACGCAGCCGAAAGAAGCTCGAGGGGCTCTACGGATGATCGACGGGTCCGCCCCACCCCATGCCTCCTCGTCCGGGTCTTTGGGCCTCCTCGAGGTGGAGCACCTCGTCGTGAGCGCGGGCTCCCGGAAGATCCTCGACGACGTGACGCTCAGCCTACCGGATCGTACCGTGAGCGCGGTCCTCGGCCCCTCCGGTTGCGGCAAGACGACGTTCATCCGGTGCCTGAACCGG
>DAHVAA010000015.1 GCA_027314845.1 Thermoplasmata archaeon
CTCTTCGCCACTTTCCGCGCGGGTCGGGCGTTCGCCCGGGAGTTCCCGCACGCGGTCCAGGTCGGGCCGCTGTGGCCGGATCTCCGGTCCCGCCGGCCGCCCGGCGGCCCGCGACGCCGGCGGGAGTGGGTCTGGTACGCCAGCCCGGCGAGCGCGGAGCGGATCGCCGGGGCGGTCCGGGACGCGCTTCGCGCGGTCCCGGGTCCGCCGATCGCCGTTCACGTTCGCACGCCGCGGCCCTGGCGATCGTTCGTTCCGACCGCGGGGTGGACGGTGACCGAAGCGCCCGAACCGGGGGCTCGCTGGCGACGGCGGTTCGCTCTCGCCGAGCTGCGCATCGTGACCGGAAGCCGTTCGCTCCTCGAGGCGCTCGAGGTCGGTGGACCGTTCCTGTACTTCAACGGGGTGCTGGGAAACGGCTCTCGGACCCGGCGCCATCGACCCGAGAAGCTCGTGCGGCTGCTCGAGCTTGCTCGTCGCGCGGGGCTCCCCGATGACGTCCGACGGGACCTCGCCGACTTCGGCCGGGGACGACGGGTCGGGGAGGTCGTCCGTCGGGCCGCCTCGCACGAGGGGGGCTGGCGTGGTTTCTCCCTCGGCCGTCGTACGTTCGGCTTCGACCCGCCGTACGACGACGCCGGCGCCCTCCTCGTCCGGGTCGCTCGGAGGCTCGCGCCGCCCGGTGCGCGCGCCGATGACGTGGTCGCGCGGGTGCGCGCCCGGTCCAACCTTTAATCGGGGTCCCCTCTCCCGACGGCGATGCCGGCGGAGGAGGCGAGCCCGCCCGCGGTCGCCCGAGCGATCGTCGGGAGCGCGCTCGCGCTCCGCCGCGGCGAGCACGTCGCCGTCGTGACGTGGAACCACACCCTCCCGTGGGCCGCGGCGGTCGTGGCGGAATCCCGGCGTGTGGGGGCGCGCCCCTTCCTTCTGCTCGAGGACGAGGCGGCGTTCTGGAAGAGCCTCGACCTCGCCCCCAGGGCACGGAGCTGGGCGGGCCTCACACCTCCCGTACGGGCGGCGATCGAGCGGGCCGACGCGATCGTCTACTTCCCGGGGCCGGCGGACCGTCCGCGCCTCCACGCCCTTCCGCCGAGCCACCTCGTCCCGTTCCTCGGTTCGGACGACGAGTGGCTGCGCAGGGCCCGGTCGGCGGGCGTGCGGGGGGTCCGGTGCCTGCTCGGGTACGCCTCGGACGCCCAGGCGGAGCATTGGGCGGTTCCGGGGGCGACGTGGCGCAGCCAACTGATCCGTGGGATCAGCGAAGTCGACTACGGCGCGCTCCGCGCGAGCGCCGCGCGCGCTTCCCGGCTCCTTTCTCGCGGTCGCGAGCTCTCGGTCATGGCCGCGAACGGCACCGAGCTGCATCTACGCCTGCGAGGCCGCAAGCCCTGGGTCGACGACGGTCGGGTCGATGCGGAGGACCTGCGGTCCGGCCGTCATCTCACGACCGCTCCCGCGGGGTCGGTCGTGGTCGCGGTCGACGAGCGGAGCGCTAAGGGAACGGTCGTCGCTAACCGACCGAGCTTCCTCACCGAAGGCCGCGTCGAGGGCGGGCAGTGGGAGGTCGAGGGAGGTCGGCTCCGCAACTACTGGTACACGGACGGTGGCGAGGCGTTCGAGGGGGAGTTCGTCGCGGCGCCGCGGGGTCGCGAGACGTTGAGCCTCTTTGCCCTCGGTCTCAACCCGGCCCTCGCACCGGGCGTTCCCCAGGCGGAGGACCAGGAGGAAGGGACGGTCACGATCGCGATCGGCGGGAACACGCTCTACGGGGGAAGGAACCGGTGCCGGTACCTTTCCTGGCTGACGGTCGGGGAGGCGACGGTCGCGGTCGATGGCCAACCGCTCGCGGACCGGGGCAAGGTCCTATAGACGGCCGAGCGGGGCCCGGCTCGGTCGGGCATTCTTCGACCGTCCGACCGCGCGGGTCGCGCGTGAGCTCATGGGCCAGCTCTTCGTCGTCCGGGCCCCCGAGGGCGAGCGGGCGGTGCGCCTGGTGGAGACGGAGGCCTACGTACGGAACGACCCGGCGAACCACGCCTACCACGGCCCGACCCGCCGCAATCGTTCGATGTTCGCTCCGCCGGGGACCCTCTACGTCTATCGCATCCACCAGGTCGTCTGCGCGAACCTCGTCACGCGACCGGGAGAAGCGGTCCTTCTCCGGGCCGGAGAGCCCCGCGGAGGGGTCGAGGGTTCGCCGACCGGGCCGGGCCGCCTCTGCCGAGTGCTCGGGATCCGGATCGACGACGACGGGGCGGACGCCGTGCGCGGAGCGCGCTTCCGATTGGTTCGCTTTCGGGAGCGCCGGGGCCCGGTCGCGGTCGGACCGAGGGTCGGCCTACGCCGGGCGGCCTCGCGTCGGCTGCGCTATGCGTTCGTCGCGAACCGGTGGGTGTCCCGACCGCGGCCGAGCGGCCGCGTCGGTCCGCTCACTTCAGCTTCGCCCAGTGGTAGCCGCGGCGGCGCGGAGAGTCGCCGAACCCGCACGAGGCGCAGACGCCCTTCTGGCGGTGGTAGGAGTGGCGTCCGCAGCGCCGGCAGATGATGTGGACGATCTTCCCGCCACGGCGGGCCGGTGTTCCCTTTCCCATCGGTATGCCTCCTACGGAGAGATGTAGACGATCGAATCGCCGCGGACGAGCGTGAGGCCCGAGCGCGGAGTGACCTGCCCTGCGAGGACCTCCTCGGCCGCCGACAGGACGAGGTTAAGGTGCTGGTCGTAGGCGTCGAGGACCCCTCGGTACGAGCGCCCGCCCTTCATCTCCACGAGCACGCGCTTGTGGAGGCTCTGCTGGAGGACGTCGAGCGGCTTCATCGATGGGGAGCCCGGCCAGACCGGGCGACCTTCTTAAGACTGGCGGCCGACCCCGCTCGCCGGCGTCCCGAGCGGCTCTGGCGGAGCAGCGCGGCGAGGGCGGCGAGGGCGGGACCGGCGGGAGGGGGCCGACGTCGTGCGGGGAGGGAACGGAGCACGGCCGTGCGCACCCGGCGAACGACGGTCGCGAGGGACCCCGTCGCCCGGAGCCGGACGACCCGACCGGGGTCGACGGT
This sequence comes from Thermoplasmata archaeon, assembly GCA_027314845.1. Next base: position 3,052 of record DAHVAA010000015.1, read on the forward strand.
CGAAAGGAGTTCGAGGAAATACCGTCGCTCGAACCGGCCGACCCGTTCGTGCCGGGCGATGAGCTCCGCAGGATGACCGGTCGGGTCACGGGCGACCCGCTTCGCCCGCAGTCGAGCGGGAACGTCGAGGTAGAGCGTGAGGTCAGGAAGCCTCGGGGGCTCGGACCGGCCGGGTCGTTCCGCGGCCGCGCGCAGTCGGAGGAAGGTCTCCGCGGAGGCCTCCTTTAGCGCGACCAGGCCCGCGGTGTAGGTCAGCGGACCGAGGAATCCCGTGTCGGCCACGACCGTCCGGCCCGCTCGGACTAGCTCGGTGGCGACCCGGTAGCGGCGTCGCTCCTCGGAGAGCAGGCGTCGCTCCGTCGCGAGGAGCTGTCGGTCGGTGCGGTAGCGGAGCGAAGGGCGGGGGGAAAGCCGATCGAACGCCTCCGCGACAGCGACCCCCTCCAACGCCCGGGCCACCGCGCGGGCGACGGTCGTCTTTCCGGCGCCCGAGGGACCCTCGAGGGCGACCAGCCGACCTCGTGCCGTCACGCCCCGAGCCCCGGCTCGGGGCAGCGGTCGGGGGCCCAAAAGCGATGCCGCCCCGCGGGCGCCGTCTTTTTGATGGCCCGTCGGCATCGACGGTACGTGGGAGACTCCGGGGGGGCCGTCCACCGCTACAACGCGCGGGTCCTCGAGGGGGAGACGCTGGCCGAGATCGCTCGGGAGATCGAGCGGACGGACAGCGACCCCGAAGGGGTGGGGATCATGACCCGCAAGGGCCGGATCTACACCGTTCGGCTCGACCGCATCCCGCTCAAGGCCGCCCCGCTCCTGAAGCAGGAGCTCCTCTCCGTCGGGGGGGACGCGGCCCACGCCCGCGGCGTGGCCGACCACTCGGTCGAGGCGACCCCGACCGTCCTGCTCGCGACGTGGGGCCAGTACCAGCGCCTCCTCCCGAAGCTCCGCCGGCAGCCGTTCCGCCTGAAGGAGATCGCCGCGGAGATCGACCGGGCCCTCCGCGCGTACGTGGCGAGCGGGCCCCGGACGGTCCGCGGCGCGCATCGCTCGTTCGTGCTCGGCGACCGTCCCCGCGTGATGGGGATCGTGAACGTGACCCCGGATTCCTTCTCGGACGGGGGAAAGTTCCTCGACCCGAAGGCGGCGGTCCAGGAGGTCGAGCGTCAGGTCCTAGATGGCGCCACCCTGGTCGACCTCGGAGGCGAGTCCACGCGGCCGCACGCCCCGGCGATCTCGGCTGAGGCGGAGTGGGCACGCATCGGGCCGGTCCTCGCCGCGCTGCACGGACGGGTCGAGGTCCCCCTCTCCATCGACACGCGGCGTCCCGAGGTCGCGCGGAAGGCGATCGACGCCGGGGCGGATGTGGTGAACGACGTCGAGGGGCTGCGCTCCGAGGAGATGCGTCGGATCGCTTCCGGCGGCGGCGCGGCGGTCGTCGTGATGCACATGCGGGGCACGCCCTCCACGATGCAGGACGACCTCGTCTACGGGGACCTGCGCGGCGAGGTCTACCACGCCCTCGCCGAGGCGACGGACCGCGCGGTGGCGGACGGGATCGCGCCCGACCGGATCCTGGTCGACCCAGGGCTCGGCTTCGGGAAGTCGCCGGAGCAGAGCCTCGAGCTCCTGACCCATACCGGAGAGCTCCGGGCCCTCGGTTTTCCGGTGGTGGTAGGGGCGTCGCGGAAGTCGTTCCTCGCCTGGGCGCTCGGTGACAACGCGGGGCCGCTCGACCGGCTGGAGGCCGGGCTCGCCGGCGCGGTCCTCGCCGCCGAGCGCGGGGTCGCTCTCGTCCGGACGCACGATGTCGGACCGACCGTCCGGGCGCTCAAGCTGGTCGATTGGGCGCGCCGGCTCGCCGCCCGGCCCCCGACGACCCGGGAAGCGCTCGACGCCACCGGACCGGACTACTGATCGCCCCGGGGCGGCTCCCCACCGGCCGGGCTCTCGGACGGCGGCGCGTCCTCGCTCACCTCGGTCTCAAAGACGAGCGAACCCACGTAATCGCACTTCTGGCAGTGGTAGACCTGTCCGACGATCGAGCCCGCGACCAGGGAGATCTGCGCGGAGCCGCATTGCGGGCAGAGCTTGACCGACCTACCCTTCCTCGGGCGGCGACGCATCGTTCTCCTCCCCGTCCTCCGCATCGGCGTCCTCGCGTTCCGGCTCCTCGGGCGTCTCCTCTTCGCCCTCTTCTTCGGGGGGGATGGGGCTCGCGTCGTCCGCACCGCCTTCGGGTCCTTTCGGCCCCGGCGTCGCGTCGGAGGTCTCGCCCTCGATCGTGGGTTCGAGCACGACCGCGTCCCGGACCGAGTCGCCCTCGTCGAGCCGGATGATGCGGACCCCGAGGGTGTTGCGGGCCTGGGTCCGGATCCCCTTCACCGCCATGCGGATCGTGATCCCGCCTTGCGTCGTCACGAGGACCTCGGAGGAATCGGTGGTCGGAAGGACGGCGACGACCGAGCCGTTCCGGCCCCCGGTCTTGATCGTCCGGACTCCCTTCGCGCCCCGCTTCGTCCGGCGATAGTCGTCGGTCGGGCTGCGTTTGCCGTAGCCGGTGGTCGTGAGCGAAAGGAGCGTCGGGAACCGGGCGCTCACCGGCGCCATCGCGACCACCCGGTCGCCCTTCTCCGAGGAGAGGCGGACGCCGATGACGCCGAAGGTCGCCCGGCCCATCGGGCGGATCTCGGCGACGGGGAAGCGGACGAGCTGTCCGGCCTGGGTCGCGAGGACGATCTCCGTCCCGGGATCGGTGACGAGCGCCACGTCGACCAGCTCGTCCCCTTCCTCGAGGAGGATCGCCTGGATCCCGCTCGTGCGGATGTTCTGGAACTGGTCGAGGGTAGTCCGCTTCACCGTCCCCCGCCGGGTCGCGAAAACGAGCGACCCGTCGCTCGCGAGGTCCCGGAGCGGAAGCAGCGTACCGACCCGTTCGCCGTCCTTGAGCCGCGGGAGGAGATTGATCACCGCCTTCCCCTTCGAGTGGCGGCTCCCCTCGGGAAGCTCGTAGGCCTTCAGGCGGTAGACCCGCCCGAGGTTTGTGAAGAACAGCACGTTGTCGTGCGTGCGGGTCACGAAGGTCCGGATGACGTAGTCCTCCTCCTTCGTCTCCATCTGGACGAGTCCGCGGCCCCCGCGGCGCTGCCGACGGTACTGGTCGAGCGGCAGGCGCTTGACGTACCCATCCCGCGTGACCAGCACGATCACGTCGGTGTCGGGGATCAGGTCCTCGAGCGTCCGTTCGGTGAACGCGGGGACGATCCGGGTGCGGCGCGCGTCCCCGAACCGGCTCTTAAGGTCGGTGAGCTCGTCGACGATGAGCCCGTCCAGCAGCTTCGGCGAGCCGAGGATCTCCTTGAGGTCGCGTACGAGCGACTCCTTCTCGCCTTTCTCCTTCTCCACCGCCTCGCGCTCGAGGGCGGTGAGCCGAGCGAGGCGCATGTCGAGGATCGCCTTCGCCTGCTCGCTCGAGAGCAGGAACTTCCCCATTAGGCTCGTCTCCGCGACCTGCGCGTCCTTCGAGCGGCGGATGATCCGGATCACCTCGTCGATGTGGTCGATCGCGGTGAGGAACCCCTCGAGTAGGTGCAGGCGCTCCTCGGCCTTCCGCAGCTCGAACTGGGTCCGGCGCAGCAGCGTGGCCCGCCGGTGGCGCAGGTGGAGCTCGAGGAGCGCCTTGAGCGGGAGCACCCGGGGCCGGTCGTCGACCAGGCAGAGGTTGATCACGCCGAAGCTCGTCTCGAGCGGCGTGTGCTCGTAGAGGCGGTTGAGGATGATCTCGTTCGGGAGCCCGCGGCGCAGTTCGAGGACCACGCTCGTCCCGTTGCGGTCGGACTCGTCGCGAAGGTCGGTGATCCCGTCGATCCGCTTCGACTTCACGAGGTCGGCGATCAGCTCGAGGAGCGCCGCCTTGTTGACCTCGTACGGCACCTCAGTGATGACGATCTCGTCCTTGCCACCGCGCTCGCGGATCTCCGCGGTGCCGCGAAGGTGGATCATCCCCCGGCCGGTCTCGTAGGCCTCGCGGATCCCCTCGCTCGACAGGTAGCCCCCGGTCGGAAAGTCCGGGCCGGGGAGGATCTGCATGATCTCGTCGAGCGTGGCCTCCGGGCGACGCAAGAGCAGGAGGAGCGCGTCCGCGACCTCGCCGAGGTTGTGCGGCGGCATGTTGGTCGCCATACCGACCGCGATCCCGGCCGAGCCGTTGACGAGCAGGTTCGGGACCTTCGAGGGCAGGACGAGCGGCTGCTTCAGGGTCCCGTCGAAGTTGTCGGTCCAGTCGACGGTCTCCTTCTCGATGTCGAGCAGGAGCTCCTCCGCGAGCGCGCTCAACCGCGCTTCCGTGTAGCGCATCGCGGCGGGAGAATCCCCATCGATCGAGCCGAAGTTCCCCTGCCCGTCGATGAGCGGGTAGCGCAGACTGAACGTCTGGGCCATCCGCACCAGGGCGTCGTAGACCGCGAGGTCCCCGTGGGGGTGATACTTCCCGAGCACGTCTCCGACCGTGCGGGCGCTCTTGCGGTACGGGTGGTCGTGGGTCGCCCCGGATTCCCACATCGACCACAGGATGCGTCGCTGGACCGGCTTGAGCCCGTCCCGCCCGTCGGGCAACGCGCGCCCGACGATGACGCTCATCGCGTAATCGATGTACGACCGTTCCATCTCCCGTTCGACCGGGTGCTCGTGGATCCGGTCGGCGACGGGCGGGACCTCGGCCGGCGGTGTCGCGCTCACGCGGGACCTCCTCGGGGCGTGGTCGGCGCCGAAAGCGCTCGGTCGGCCGCGGCGAGGAACGACGCCTTCGACCCGGCCGGAATAGTGGCCCCGCTCGCGACCCGATGGCCGCCGCCCTCTCCCCCGACGGACTCGGCCGCGGCCCGGCAGACCTGGGAGAGGTCGAGCCCCTCGGCGACCTGCCGCAGGGTCCCCCGGGCACTGACCTTGATCGACTCGGAGCCGTGCTCCGTGAGGACGAAGACCGGGAGGTCGGGAGGAAGGAGGTAGTTCATCGCGAAACCTGCTTGCGTGCCCGCGAGGGTCGTCTCCGGGCTTTCAAACCAGCGCAGGAATCGCATCGAATTAACTCCGCCGTCCTCGATGCGCCGTAGGCCGTTCAGGATCCCCGAGCGCCAGGCGGATTCGGCGGCCTGCGCGCGCCCCGCCGCCGCCCCGTCCCCGAGGGCGAGCGCGACCCCGAGCCCCGGGGTGCCGGCGCGACCGCAGGCGTTCTGGAGGTTCGAGACCTCCTCCGCGTCCTTGCCGAGCGCGGGGACCCACCAGCGTTCCTGGTCGAGGACGTCCGCGAACTCGGGCAATACCCCGGCCTCGAGCAGGCGTGACTTGAGCGCTTGGGCGAGACGCTCCGCCTCCGCGTCCGCGAGGGACGCGGGCGGGCGGGTGCCGTCGAGCCCGAGCCGGTCGAGGAACTCCCGAACTTTCTCGCCGCGGCTGGATAGGCCACGGAAGTACGGGTCGATGCTCGTCGTGAGGGCGGCTTCGAGCGACGGGCCGAAAAGAGCGAGCCCCCGCCGCCGGACGAGGACCGAGCGACGGACCGCCTCGTCCACCAGCGATGCGTTCAGCCCTCGGAACCCCCCCACGTGCTGCCGGTCTCCGATCGCGCCCGAGAGCCCCCAGGGCGCGTTGTCCCAGTTGGTCGGGTCGAGGAAGACCGTGTAGAGCCAAGTGAGCGTCGCGGCACAGAGCTCGGTCATCCCATCGACCCCCCAATCGAGGGGGTTCACGAACGCCACGTGTTCGGGGAGCGGCGGTGGTTGCGGGACCCCGGGGTACTTGTGATGGTCGAGGATGACGACCGGGTGCGGGTGCTTCGCGAAGGCATCGAGCCAGCTGGCGCCGGTATCGACCACCAGCACCGGTCCGGCCGTCCGTCCGAGCAGCTCTACGATCCGATCGCGCTCGACGCCCAAGAGCGCGGTCGCCTGGGCGGGATAACCGAGCCGGCCGAGCGCGCGCAGCGCACACGAGGCGCTCGCGATCCCGTCGGCGTCGTAGTGATAGATCACTCTCCAGCGTCGGGGGTGCGCGAGGAGGAGGCGCCGGGCGCGCTCGAACTCTTCCGAATACCGTGGATCCGAGACGAACCCGTCCGGACCCGAGGGCATCACTCCACCTGGAGCGCTGCCCCGGCGGCTGAGTACCGCCAGTTCTCCGGGATCCGACGACGCTGGCGGTAATACCGGGCGAGACGTCGGATTCGGGACTCCATGAGCGACAGCCCCCGGCGGTTCGCGAGGTCCTTGGGGTGGGTCTCGAGATGGCGCTGCAGGTGGACGATCCGCTTGAGGAGCGCCTGGAGGTCCTCGGGGATCTCGGGCCGGACGCCGTTCTCCGCGAGGACCGCGGCGAGTCGCTTACCGGCGACCGCGCGGATGGACGGTACGCCGTAGGAATCCCGGAGGGTCTGCCCGACCTGAGCCGGCGTGACACCGGTCTTTACGAGCTGGACCGCCTGGGTGACGACCTCTTCCGTGCTCAGGCTGACCCACTCCGGCTTCGTCAGGGGATAGGGCCGGTGGGAGCCAGCCTTGCCCTTCCGCCCGGAGTGGATTCGCGACATGGGGGAGCGGGGACACCCGACCCCTACTTAACCCTTCATGGACCCGCCGCCCACCGCTGTCGAACGGCGGGGTCCCGGGCCGTACGGTCAGCTGATTCGGTCGGCCTTCTCCAACGACTCGACCAGGAACCGCTTGCCCTCGGCCGTGATGCGATAGCGAACCTGGGCCGGGACCTTGCCCCGGGCCGCGAAGTTCACGCCCCCTTGAGCCTCCACCAGCCGGTTCCGAAGGAGGAGGCCCAGGGCCAGCGGGACCTTGACCCGCCCCTCCTCCACAGCCCAGAAGCGGTGTAAGAGTCGCTCGAGGTCCGGCAGCTCGAGCATCTGGTCGGGCGCGCGACCCTCGTGCATCGACTCCACTCGGTTCAGCTGCTGCAGGATCGCGACCAACGTCGCCCGGACGGGGTCCGGCCGACCCGCGTTCTGCATGTCGTTCAATTACGTCGGCTTCCCCTACATAAAGGCCGATTACGGCCGAATGGAGATCTCCGCGCTAATCGACGCGATTCGTCCGGGCGAGCCGCTCGAGTAGGAACGACTTTCCGGCCGTCGTGATCGAGAAGCGGGTCCCGATCGTTCGCCCCCGGTCCCAGGAGTACCTCTCGTCGTCCCGGACGGCCGCATAGCCGTTCCCCACGAGCACCTGGACCGCCCGCTCCACCTCACCAGGGGAAAGCCCGGGGCGCCCCGTTCTCGCGAGGACGTGGTAGAGCGCGGGCAGCTCGAGCCCTTCGCCTTCGGGTTCTTCCATCTCCGCGCGGTTCAGCTGGCGGAGGATCTCGGCGAGCTCCTCCCGAAGCTCGAGGGCGGCCTCCCGGTCCGAGGGGTCCATCGCGGACGGGAGCCGACGCGCCGGGAGATGAACGTATGCGTGCACGGGGCGCGGGGCTTTTAGGGGCCGCCGCGTGACGCCCGGTCGATGGCGTGCACGTGCCGGAATCCGGCCCGCTGCCCGATCTGCAACACGCCGGTGCGGGTGCCGCTCACGAACCTCGAGAGCGCCGCGGGGGCCGCGATCCTGGTCGACCGCTTTGCTCGTCGCGACTCGTCCACCTCGCGCGAAGGGCTCCGGCGACTCATCCAGGGGTGGGCGAGCTGTCCTTCCTGCGGTCACACGATCCACTTCGAGCACTCCCGATCGTGCGTCGCGGAGGCGCTCAGCGCCGCGGGCGTGCCGCTCGCCGAACGCGAGTCGATCCTGTCGAAGATCACCTTCCCGGAAGGTTAGGGAGAGTCCAACCGTGCCCGGGAAGAAGGAGTTCGTCGTCACGCCGTACGAGGTCAAGGGACACATCGACTACGAACGCCTGCGCGAACAGTTCGGGACCCAGCCGGTCACCTCCGAGCTGCTCGCGAAGCTCCACCATATCGCGGGCGGGGAGCTCCCTCCCGCGCTCGCGCGCGGGATCTACTATTCCCACCGGGACCTGCCCGCCCTCCTCGACGGCTACGCGAACGGCCGCCCGTTCTTCCTCTACTCGCGCCGCGGCCCCTCCGGCCCGCTCCACACTTCCCACCTGCTCCAGTTCCAGCTTTGCCAGTGGTTCCAGCGGCGGCTCGGGGTGCCGATGTACATCCAGATCACGGACGACGAGAAGTTCTGGTCGAGCAAGACCGGGATCCCGCGCGAGGAGACGACCCGGTGGGGTCTCGAGAATCTGGTCGACATCCTCGCGCTCGGCTTCGACCCGAAGCGGACCAGTACGTTCTTCGACTCGCGCTCGATCGCCGCGATGTACCCGCTCGCGGTGCGCGTCGCTCGCAAGGTGAACTACTCGACCGTCAAGGCGGTCTTCGGGTTCACGCCGAGCACGAACATCGGCCTCGTCTTTTACACGGCCCTCCAGACCGTCCCCGCCTTCTGGCCGTCCTGGGCGGAGGGGAGGGCGGTCCCGTGCCTCATCCCCTGCGGGATCGACCAGGACCCTCACTTCCGCATCACGCGCGACCTCGCCGAGGGGATGGGGTATCCGAAGCCGGCGCTCCTTCACAGCCAGATGGTTCCGGGGCTCCTCGGGGAATCGGTGATGTCGACGACCGGCGACCGAAGCGACAACGCCCTGTTCTTGAACGACCCGCCCGGGGTCGTCGAGCGCAAGGTCCGCAACGCTTTCACCGGTGGGCGAGCGACGGTGGAGGAGCAGCGTCGGCTCGGAGCCGTTCCCGAAATCTGCTCCATCTGGGCGCTCTGGCGTACGCAGTTCGCGGAGACCGAGACGAAGTTTGCCGAGATCACGGAGGGGTGCCGCTCCGGTAAGCTCCTCTGCGGCGAGTGCAAGTCCCAGCTCCTCGAGCGGGTCCACCACTTCTACCGCGAGCATGCCGTGGCCCGCGAGAAGGCCAAGGAGTGGGCCGAATCGACCATCATCACTGCGGCGCCGAAGGCACTCTAGGTCGACGCCCGGGGCCGGTCAGCCGACCTCAAGCCGGCGCGAAGGGGGACGTGGCGGCTCGCGGTCCGGGGCCGGCCCGGCCGGGGCGAGCGGGACCTCGGCGTCCTCCGGACCGCCCTGCACGGCGGTGAGGAGGCGGAGCATCGGCTTGAACAGCGAGTGCTGGGCGCGGTCGGGGTCGAGCGTGTAGGCGCGTTCGTAGGCCGCGACCGCCTCCTCTTCGTCCCCGAGGCTCAGCAACGACAGCGCGAGCTCGAGCCAGCTCTTCGCTTCCCGGGCGCTCTCCCGCTCCCCGCGCTCCTCACTATGGTCGTCGGCGAGCCCCGGCTCCTCGTCCGCGAGCTCGGGTCCCCCCGGGGCCTCCCGGGAGAGAACAAGGGCCCGCTCGAACGCCGCGCTCGCCGCGGTCTCGTCCCCGGATTCGGCGAGGGCCACCCCGAGACGATGCCAGGCGACCATGTCGTTCGGGGCGAGCGCGACGGCGTGGCGATAGGCGCTCGCGGCCGCCGGCCACTCTTCCCGCAAGGATCGGGCGACCCCGAGGTGGAACCAGGCTTCGGAATTCTGGGGGGCGAGTCCCACGGCCCGGGCCAGGGCCGATTCGGCCTGGGTCGACTGGCCCAGGTGAGCGAGACAGGCACCGTAGTAGGTCCACGCTTGGGCGTCCGACGGCGCTTCGCTCAGCGCGTCGCGGAAGACCTGGACCGCGGCGGTGTAGTCGCGCCGCAGGAAGTAACGGACGCCGAGGTCGAATCGCTGGCTCACACCCGGCACCGGGCGCGGAACGCCTACGGCAGGGAAAAGCCTGCCGACCCGGGGAGGAAGACCTCGCTTGACCCTCAGGGACCATCCCCCGCGCTAGGGCAGCGCACGGCGGCGGGCTTATATCCCGGCGGGGACCGTAAGGGGGCGAGGAATCCCAGAGCCCAGCCCGATTCGAGCGTCCTGCCCGTCCTAGTTTTGCGACGAGAGTTCGCGCGACGAGTCCCGCTCTACGATTCCCGAAGCGAACGCGAAACGCGAACCCAAGAGGCGAACGAGAGATGGCAGACAAGCCCCTGACGAAAGTGCGAGACCTGACGCCGAACTCGAAGCAAGTGAACGTACTGGCCAAGGTGGTCAACATCGGAGAGCCCAAGGAAGTCATGGGCAAGTTCGGTGACCCCCGGAAGGTCTGTGAGGCCGTGGTCGGCGACGACACGGCGACGATCATCCTTTCCCTCTGGAACGAGCAGATCGGCTCGATCCAGAAGGACGAGGTCGTCCTCATCGACAACGGATACGTCTCCCTGGTGCGCGGCCACATGCGCCTGAACGTCGGCCGCTACGGCAACCTGTCGAAGTCGACCGAGCCGATCGGTGAGGTCAACCAGGGCCTCGACATGAGCCAGCAGGAGTTCGAGAGCGAGCGCCGCAGCTACGGCGGTGGCGGGGGCTACCGCGGCGGTGGTGGCGGTGGTGGCGGAGGCTACCGCGGTGGCGGCGGCGGTGGCGGAAGCTACGGCGGCGGTGGCAGCGGTGGATCGAGCGGTGGACGAGACCGCTCGGGCAGCTACAACCGGTACTAGGATCTGCCCACCCGCACGGCCGAACCCTTTCGGCTCCCCTCCCTTCGGGGAGGGGCGCCCGCTCCATCGATTGTTTTTATACCTCGAGCCGGTCCCTTTCGTCCGAGCATGCCCGACGACGAGTCGCGAGAGCTGACGCTGTACGTGGAGTCGAAGAAGGCCGTCACCCATTTCTACCGCGCGGGCTCCCTCGCTCCGGCAACGGCCCAAGTGGGCAACAACCCTCTCCCCACGACCGCCGACACTCGAGGGGGCGACACTTCCAGCTCGCTCGGCGAGTCGGTCTTCTTCCTATCGGATGAGCACGCCCGTTGCGTTGCCTTCACCGAGGATCTTGCGAAGCGTCGGGGATACCACGTCAAGGTAGTCGACATCGCCAAGACCGGACGGCTCGAACGCCTCGTGACGGAGCGCTTGCGCGGGGTCTCGCAATTGCCGGCGCTGGTCAGTCCGATCGGGATGCGGCTCGAAGGGCCCACCGCGTTCACGGAGGATGCGGTCTGCGAGCTCATGCCGACCGAGCTCCGGAGCGTCCGGGCGTTCACCTACGTCAAGGTGAAGGGCGGCGATTTCGACCGGATCCGTGAGGTTCTCGTCGCACTCCCCCAGGTCAAGGAGCTGCACTTCCTGACCGGCGATTGGGACATCTTCGTGGTCCTCGAGTTCCCGTCGGCCCAATCCCGCAAGCGCGAGGTCATCGATTTCGTGACGGACAAGATCCGCTCGCTGCCGGACATCGTGGACACCTCGACACTGGTCCCCGAGTACACGATCACGAAGTTCGCGATCTAGCGCCGGGCCCGGTTCGCCCCCCGCGTCTTCGGCGCCCGGCGCCGCACGCGTCGGCGGGCGCGGTTGGGCTGCACGGCGCGCGGGATCCGGGCGACGCGTGCGGCGGCCGGCTCGGGGGTCCCGTAGAGGGCTTCGACGGTGAGCGCGTGCTCGCTCAACCACGAGATCCCCTCGGCGTACGCGCCGAACGTCTCCAAGCTCGTGAACAACGGGATCGCGAGCTCCACCGCCCGACGGCGGAGGACGTAGTCGTCCTCGAGCATCCGCTCGAGCTTGTCCTGGGTGAGGGAGCTGGGGATGTTGAGGAGGAGATCGACCTCACCGCCGTCGAGCGCGTCGAGCACGTTCGG
>DAHVAA010000160.1 GCA_027314845.1 Thermoplasmata archaeon
CGTCGCGTTTGTGACCGAGGACACCGTCCGCGCGCCCTTCGACTTTGTCGAGCGGCTCTACCGGGACGTCCAGGAGGCCGGCGCGGACCGCCTCGTGGTCGCCGACACCGTCGGGATCATGACGCCGCTGACGTTTCGATGGTATCTCGAGGAGTTCCAGCGGCGCGTGCGGCCGAAGGATCTCTCCGTCCACTGTCACAACGATTTCGGCCTCGCCACCGCCAACACGCTCACCGCCGTCGAGTGCGGGGCTCGTGCGCCCCAGGTGTGCGTGAACGGCCTGGGGGAGCGCGCGGGAAATGCGTCCCTGGAAGAGGTGGTGCTCGCCCTGGACTCTCTCTACGGCGCGCGGACCGGCGTGCGCACCGACCGGATCCATGAGCTCTCGCGACTGGTCGAGGAGACCTCGGGCGTGCCGATCGCGGCCAACAAGGCCCTCGTGGGATACAACGCCTTCTCGCACGAGGCCGGCATTCACACCCACGGGATCCTCGCCCACACTCTCACCTACGAGCCCCTGCAGCCCGAGGTCGTAGGACGACATCGCCAGATGATCCTCGGAAAACACACGGGAAAGAGCGCGATCGCCGAAAAGCTCAAGGAACGCGGGATCGTGGCGCCGGACCCGATCCTGCTGGAACTGCTCGCGCGGGTAAAGCACGAGACGGAAGCACGGTCGAAGTCCGACCTTCGAAAGTTCCTGCATCACTACCGGGCGCTTTTCGAGCGACCGGGGCTTTCCGACGAGGAGTTCTGGTCGATGGTGGAGGCGGTCGGGATCCGGCCGGTGAAGGTATGACGGGAGGGTCGAGCTCCGGTGCGACACTGGCCGAGAAGATCCTCGCCCGGGCGAGCGGGCTCGAACGGGTCGTGCCGGGCCAGATTGTCGAGGGGGCGGTCGACCTAGCGATGATGCATGAACAGGGAGCGCAGACGGTGGGACCCTTCCACCAGATGGGCGCCGAGAAGGTCTGGGACCCGGACCGGGTCGTCATCGCGATCGACCACTGGGTACCGGCGTCGACGGAAGGGGCGGCGGTCCTTCACCGGATCTTGCGTAAGTTCGCCGCCGAAACCGGTCTCCCGCACTTTTACGACGTCGGCCGGCACGGGATCTGCCACCAGATACTCGCGGAGAACGGTTGGGTAGTTCCGGGAGACCTGGCCGTCGGCACCGACTCCCACACGAACATGCTCGGCGCGATGGGCGCGCTCGCCACCGGGATCGGACCGACCGAGATGGCCGCCGTCCTTGCGCTGGGCCGTCTCTGGCTCAAAGTTCCGACCTCGATCCGGGTCCGGGTCCGGGGCCGACTCGGCCCGGGCGTGACCGCGAAGGACCTCGTCCTGCGGGTCTTGGGAGAGATCCGCACGACCGGGGCTCAGTACCGCGCGATCGAGTACGAGGGTCCGGCGATCCGCTCGCTCTCGATGCCCGAGCGATTCACGATCTGCAACATGACGACCGAGATGGGTGCGAAGACCGGGATGGTCGCACCGGACCAGACGACGTTCGATTACTTGCGACCGATCGCGAAGCATCCCATGCATCCGATGGAGCCGGACCCGGACGCGCGGTACGAGCGGACGTTGGACCTCGACGTCGAGGGGATGCCACCGATGGTCGCCTGCCCCTACTCCCCCGATAACGTCCGTCCTCTGCCCGAGGTAGCGCGGGAACACGTGAAGGTCGACCAGGTCTTCCTCGGGTCATGCACGAACGCCCGCATCGAGGACCTGCGCGAGGGGGCGGCGATCATGAAGGGTGAGAAGGTCGCGAAGGGGGTCCGCTTCATCGTCTCCCCTGCGTCCACGTCCATCTACGAGCAGTGCCTGCACGAAGGGATCATCGAGACGTTCACGGAAGCCGGGGCGGTCTTCACGAACTCGAGCTGCTCCGCTTGCTTCGGGGGCAATATGGGGATCCTGGCCCCCGACGAGGTCTGCGCGTCGTCCTCGAACCGGAACTTCCCCGGCCGGATGGGGGCGAAGGAAGCCCGGATCTACCTGATGTCGCCGGCCGCGGTCGTCGCGACCGCGATCCGCGGTGAGATCACCGACCCGAGGGAATTCCTGTAGGAGCCCGAATGCAGGAGGTCATCGAGGGCCGGGTCTGGACGCTGGGGCGGGACGTCGACACCGACCAGATCATTTCGGGGAAGTACCTCACGATCATCGACCCGGAAGAGCTCAAGAAGCACGTCTTTGAGATCGCGCTTCCGGAGTTCGCGAAGGAGGCCCGGCCGGGCGACATCCTGGTTGCCGGGGAAAATTTCGGGTCCGGTTCCAGCCGGGAGCATGCTCCTCAGGCGATGCGGGCGATCGGGGTCGGAGCGGTAGTGGCCGACTCGTTCGCCCGGATCTTCTTCCGTAATGCGATCAATCTCGGGATCCCGACCATCGAAGCGCCGGGGGTCCGTGCGCTCTTCGAGACGGGCGACCGCGCTCGGATTGAGATGCGAGCCGGCCGAGTCTCGAACGCCCGGACCGGTCGTTCGGTGGCGTTTCCGCCGCTGCCCCACCACTTGCTCGAACTCTTGGAGGCGGGAGGCCTTGTCGAGAAGGTCCGACGCGAGCTCGCGAGCCGCGCGGGCCCGGGGGGGGCGCCTCCATGAGGGAGACCGGCTATTCGATCGCGGTGTACCCCGGGGACGGCACCGGCCCGGAGGTCGTCCGCGAGGGCGAGAAGGTGTTGGCGGCCCTGGCCGAAGGAGGTCCGGCGCCCTGGCATCTTCGATCGTACCCCGGAGGGGGTCAGTACTACCTCGCGACGGGTCGGGAGTGGGAGCCGGAGGGGGAAGCGGCGGCTGCGAAAGCGGATGCGATACTGCTCGGGGCGGTCGGGTGGCCGGGGGCGACCCTGCCGAACGGCGACCTTGCCGGCCGCGCGCTGGTGCTCGGTCTTCGGGAGAATCTCGACCTCTTCGCTAACGTCCGTCCGTGTAAGCTCTACCCGGGTGTTCGCCACCGAATCAGCGGGACGTTCCACGAGGTCTGGTCTCCCCGGAACGTCGACCTCGTCATCGTGCGCGAGAACACCGAGGGGCTCTACACACCGGCGCACGGTCGGCTCACGCGGGCCCGATCCACGGAGGTCGCGATCGACACGCGCGTCATCACTCGCAAGGGTGCCGAGCGGGTGATCCGCTACGCGTTCGAGCTCGCCCGCCGACGGAGCCGCGGGGCCCCGGAAGACGGGAAGAAGCGCCTGACGTGCGTGGATAAGTCGAACGTGCTCGAGGGGTGCCGGTTCTTCCGGGAGACGTTCGACCGGGTCGGGAGCGAGTATCCCGAGGTCGAGCGGGATTACGCCTACGTGGACGCGTTCACGCAGTGGCTCGTACGGAATCCCGAGCGGTACGACGTGGTGGTCTCGACGAACATGATGGGGGACATCATCACCGACCTCGCGGCGGTCCTTCAGGGTGGCATGGGATTCGCCGCCGGGGGGAACGTGGGCGAAGAGCACGCGATGTTCGAGCCCGTTCACGGGAGCGCCCCGAAGTATGCCGGAAAGGGCCAGGTGAACCCGTTCGCGACGTTCTTCGCGATCGAGCAGCTGCTCCGGTGGCTCGGCGAGCGGCACGACGACGCGGGGCTCGGCCGACAGGCCGGTCGGCTCGAGCGGGCCATCGCCCGGGTCCTCGCCGACGGCTCCGCGCGGACCTACGACCAGGGTGGGCACCTCTCGACGAGCGCGGCCGGCGACCGGCTCGTGGATGCGGTCCGTTCGGAGGCGGCATGACCGGCCGAGCGGTGGCGCTCGTGGGCGGCGCGACTACCAAGTGGGGCGTCCGCGCCGCGACCTGGTCGGAGCTTGCGCAAGAAGTGGGGGCCGCGCTCTTCCGTGCCGTTCCCGCGCTCCGGGCCGAGGACGTCGATTCGCTCTTTGTCGGTGCGGCGGAGCCCGAACGCTTCGCATTCC
>DAHVAA010000161.1 GCA_027314845.1 Thermoplasmata archaeon
CGCGTCCCCCGAGCGAGGGGGACGTGTGGAGCCCAATCAGACCGGCGCTCGCGAGCGCCCGGTATTCCTTCCATGGGAACGCGGGGTCCCGGTCGAGCTCCCGGTAGCGTCGGGCGTGGTCGAGCACCGCCGCCGCCGCACGGACCTCCTCCACGATCGGGTCGTCCGGAAGGTCGAAGGGCTCGGGCATGACCTTAGAGACCCTCGCGCCGGTAGAACGGGGTCGCGTTCGGCGGAGGAGAGCGCGGAGGATCTTCGCCGAGGATGCCGGCCTCGCGCAGTCGCTGGACCTCCGACTCGGGGTAATCGAGGAGCTCCCGGAGCACCCGCTCGTTGTCCTGACCAAGCCAAGGGGCCCCGCGCCAGACGCCGCCCGGTGTCTCCGAGAACTTGGGGGCGACCCCCGGACCCTTCACGGGCCCGGCGACCGGGTCGTCCCACTCGACGAACATCCCCCGAGCCCGGTAGTGAGGGTCGCGCGCCATGTCCGCGATGTCGTAGATGCGAGTGATGGCGACATCGTGCTCGCGTCCGGTCCTCTCGAGCTCTTCCCGCGTGCGCGCGCGGCAGAACTCCGCGATCGCGCGGTCGACCGGTTCGCGGTTCGAGAGCCGGTGGTCCCGGTCGTCGAACGCGGGGTCGGTGAACCCGATGAGCTCCTTGAGTCGCAACCAGGACTCCTGGGTCGGCGCGGCCACGACGACCCAGCCGTCGGCGGCCCGGTGGACGTCGTACGGGTGAAGGCGTTGGTGCCCGGTGCCGTAGCGACCCCGCACCACTCCGCGCATGAAGTAATCGAGGGCGAGGTTCTCGAGCAGCACGAAGAAGATCTCGTACTGTGCGACATCGACCGACTGCCCGCGGCCCGTTCGTTGCGCGTGGACGTAGCCCATGAGCCCCGCCGTGGCCGACGCGAGCCCGGTGACGGTGTCGTTGAGCGCGGTCCCGGCCCGCATCGGCGGGTCGGGGTCCGGGTTCCCCTGGAGCGACAGATACCCGCTGAACGCCTGGGCAGTGAGGTCGTACGACGGCGCCGACACCCGTGCCGGATCCCCCGTGCGACCGTGACCCGAAACGTGGACGATGGTGAGCCGGGGATTCGCGGCCCAGGCTTCGGCGTCGGAGAGGCCGAGCTTGTCGTACGTCCCCGGCCGAGAGGACTCGATCCAGATATCCGAGGCCCGCAGCAGGTCGAGGAAGACCCTTCGCCCCTCGGGGTGGCGCAGGTCGAGCCCGACCGAGAGCTTGTTCCGAGCGTATTGGACCCAGGACTCGGAGACCGAGTCCTCCGGCCCTCCGCCATGAAGCAGCGGTCTCAACGAGCGGGTCGGGTCGGCGTACGGTGGTTCGAACGGGGGGCCCTCCACATGGATGACGCGAGCACCGAACTCGGCCAGATAGGCCGAGGCCCAGGGCCCGGCGACGAAACGGGCCGACTCGAGCACGCGGAGTCCGCTCAGCGGACCGTACTCGGGCACCAGCGGTGGACTGCCCGAACGAGGTGACACATCCCGAGCAGCCGGCGGTTCCATGATGAACGGTAAGGTTCAGGACGGAACCTCGCCTTCCAAATAGCGAATCCCGCTCGGCCGGCCGATGCCGGAAGCTCCGTGGGTGCGGTTCGAGGGCGAGAAGTTCCGGGACGAGCTCACCCGATACAAGATGGCGAATCACCCGTTCAAGACGCATCCGTTCTTCGCGAAGCTCGAAAAGGGCGACGTGCCGATCCCCGTCGTCCGGGAGTGGGTGAAGCAGTTCTACCCGTGGCTCGCGAGCGTTCCGGTGGCGATGGCCGAACGGTTCGCGAACTGCTCGTGGGAGCCGTCGAACGACAAGTATCGAAGGATGATCCTGGACCAGCTCGTCGAAGAGGCCGGCGACCCGAAAGGAACGACCACGGGTCATCCGGAGCTGTGGTTGCGCTTCTGCGAGGGTCTCGGAGTTCCGCGCGCGGAGGTGCAATCCGCGCCGCTCCTCCCCAGCACGATGGTCGCGATCGACGACTTCCTCTACACGAACCGCGTCCACCCGTTCTACGTCTCGGCGGCCGGCTCCTCCGAGCCTCCGAACGTCGAGCTTTGCGCGCGGCTGCTGCCGGCGTTCCGCCAGCACTACCACGTCGACGAGGCCCATCTCGAATACTACAATCTCCACGTGGTCGCCGACGTCGAGCACAGCGAGTGGATCGGCCAGATCGTCGCCGGGTTCGCGAACTCCCCCGAGGTCCGCAAGCAGATGTGGGAGCAGATGATGCGAGGGTTCTCGATCCACGCGCTCCTCGTGGACGGGGTCCTCAGCGCCACCACCGGCGCCGCCGCCCGAGCGAAGGCTAAATAGGAGCGGGAGGCTCACGCCAGTCGATGGCGGACCGGACGGGCCCTGGCCGAGACGCGCGGGCCACGGGCCGGACGGCCGCGACCTGGCTCTGGTGAACGGGAGGCGCCGGGAGGGCGCCGTCCCGACGAGCCACGACGGTCGGGCCGCGCCTACCGGGCGTCTCCCTGCGAGCAAGCAATAGGGGACCAACCATGTATGGAAAATCCGTCCGACTGAAGCGCATCTTCCCGGACCGCCGCCACCGGCTCTTCTCGGTCCCGCTCGACCACCCGGTGTCGATGGGGCCGATCGACGGCCTCGAGGAGCTCGCGCCGCTCGCGACCGAGCTGCAGGAGGGCGGCGCGGACCTATTGATCGTGACCAAGGGGGCGGTCCGCGAACTGGTTCCCGTCCTCGAACCGACGACGCTCCTCGGGATCCACGTCTCCGCGTCCACGAGCCTCGGGTCAACCTCCAACCGCAAGGTCCTGGTCGGGACCGCCGAGGAGGCCATCAGCCTCGGCGCGGACCTGCTCTCGATCCAGGTCAACTTCGGGATCCCCGAGGAACCCGAGATGCTTCGAGACCTTGGATCGGCCGCCGACGAGTGCCGGCGCCTCGGCCTCCCGCTGCTCTGCATGGCCTACGTGAAGAAGCCTAACGGCGGGACGCCGGAGGAGATCCGCCACGCGTCGCGCGCCGCCGCCGACACCGGCGCGGACATCGTCAAGACGAGCTACCCCGGCTCGAGAGAGGAGTTCGCGAAGTTGTGCCGCACCACGCCGGTGCCGGTGCTGATCGGCGGGGGCGTCCGGATGGACGATGAGGGAGAGTTCCTCAGGATCGTCGCGGACAGCGCCGCCGCCGGGGGCGCGGGGATCTGCATCGGCCGCAACCTGTTCCAACGCCGGCCGGTCGGGCCGTTCGCGCGACGGATCGCCGAAGTCCTCCACGGGAGCGGCTAAGAGGCGGTCGATGACGCGCGGACGGGTGACGATCGTGCCCCGACCTGCCTCCCCCGCGGGGCTCGAGGCGATCGTCGAACGCGCGCGTCGGCGCGAGTTCCGCTCGTTCGTCGTCGAGGGAGACGAGGTGCTCCCGACCGCGCCGGACGAAGAGCTGATCCGGCGGGAGGGCGACCGCCTCGTCCGGGCCGCGCCCCACACTTCGCCGATCCCGATCGTCACGGTGTCGGACGAGCCCGGCCTCCGCCAGGCGGTCCAGGGCGTCGTGCCGGGCGGGGCGATCGCGATCGAATGGACCGGGGATCGAGTGATCCCGCTCGAGAACGCGATCGCGGCGCGCGGCCGGCGTTTCGAGATCTGGGCCTATGCCCGACATCCGGAAGAGGTCCCCGCCGCGCTCGGCGCGCTCGAGCATGGGGCCGACCGCGTGCTGGTCGAGGTCGCCTCGCCCGAGGACGTCGACCTCCTCGAGGCGGTCGTGGATGGGCCCCTGCCGTCCGGGCTCGACTGGAAGCTGGTCCCCCTCGTCCAGGTCCGCCCGGTCGGAGTCGGCGACCGGGTCATCGTGGATACCACCTCGATGCTGCGACCCGCGGAGGGACTCCTAGTGGGGAGCGCGG
>DAHVAA010000162.1 GCA_027314845.1 Thermoplasmata archaeon
CTCGACCCGCTGATGGACGCCGGGGAGCTTCCGTACCTTCGCTCGCTCGTCCACGAGGGGGTCCGGGCCCCGTTGCGTTCGGTCTATCCGGCGAAGACGATCCCCGCGTGGTACTCCTTCGCGACCGGCAAGGATCCCGGCGAGCTCGGGATTTACGGGTTCACCGAGCCGGACGGCGGCCCCGGCCGCTCGAAGCTCGTGCAGTCGTTCCGGCCGGCCGAGGCGGTCTGGGACCGACTCTCCCGCTGGGGCGCGAAGGTCGGGATCGTGAACTTCCCCCTGCCGAGCGCCTACCCGCTCCACGGCTTCATCGTGCCGGGGATGTTCAACGACACCGCGCCGACGTACCCGAGCGGGGTCGCCGGGGAGATCGAGGCCGCGATCGGCACGAGCTACCCCGGGGAGCTTCCCCCCTACCGCAGCCTGGACCGGGCGAGCTGGATCGCCACGGCCACCGAGTCCGTGCGCCAGCGGGGGGAAGCCGCGCGCGCGCTCGCCGTGCACCATCGACCGGATTTCCTGTTCGCGCTGTTCCGCGAGACCGACCGGGTCGAGCATCAACACTGGCACGAGCTCAGCCGCCCCGTCTCCGAGATCCCCCCGGATCTCCTCGAGTTCTGGCGCGCCGTCGATCGGGCCTGCGCCGAGGTCGACCGGGCGTTCCGTTCGGGCGGCGGGCCGGCCGTGACCCTCGTCATCAGCGACCACGGGCACGGGCCGATCCGCTCGGAGCTGTTCACGAACCGCTGGCTGGCCGAGCAGAAGCTCCTCGTCTTCCGCGAGAACGCCGAGCTCGTGCGGCGCCGCCTCCTCTCCCGTCTCCTGCTCTACGCCGAGAAGGTCGGGGTCGGTCGGCGACTGACCCAGCGGGTCGCCGACTACGTGCGGGTGGGGCGTCGGGCCGCGATCGCCGACTTCCTGAAGGGCGGCATGTCGTTCGAGGCGGTCGCCGACAAGATCGACTGGCAGCGGACCGTCGCCTTCTCCTACCCGATCCCCGAGGGGATCTACCTCAATCCGAACAACCCCGACCTCACCCCGGCGCGTCGGGCGGAAGTGCTCCGGGATATCCGGCGGCGCCTCGAGGCGTTCCCGGAGGCTCACATCGAGGTCTTCGGCCCCGCCGACCTCTATCGCCGGGGCGACCTGGCCCGGAGCCCCTCGCTGCTGATCCGGGTCGACAGCATGAGGACCGAGCCTCGGATGGACTTCAGCTACCCCGCGTCGTTCATCCGCGACCGCCCCGGGTTCTTCTACGGCTCGGGGACCCACCGGATGGACGGGATCCTGATCGGGGCGGGGGACGGCATCGTTCCGCAGGTGTGCTCGGCCCCGGCGAGCCTCCTCGACCTCGCGCCCACGATCCTCGAAGGGATGGGGCTCGCGCCGCCGGCCGACCTCGGCGGCCACTCGCTGCTGTCCGAGCTGGGCCTTTCGACGTAGGCCGCCGCGCCCACGGAACGCTTTTCGGGTACGGCCCACTCCGACCGCCGGCATGGCGCCGCGGACCGTGGAACTTGTCGCGCGGGGCCCGCCTCCGCTCGACCCGTACGCTCCGGCGGCCGGGACCTGGGCGCTCGCGCGCGCCTACGCCGAACGGGGCGACGCCGTCCACGTCCTGTATCCCGAAGGTCCGAAGGAAGCGGAGCCGTTCGAGGGGATCCGCGCGACGGCGGTCCCGCTGCCGCTGCGGCGACCCGGCGCCGCGATCGAGGAGGCCGAGTTCGCCCGCCGGGCCGGCCATCGGCTGCGCGCGGAGAGCGAGCTCGTGCTGCGCGACCCGGTCGGGATCGGACCGCTCGGGGTGCGGGCACGGGCCCCCCGCGCGCGGCTGGTGGGCCTCGTCCGGGCGGTCGAGCTCGCCGCGTTCGACCGGGAGCGGGCGGGACGGCCGGGGACCGGCTTCGTCGATCGCCTCGATGGATGGCGGGACCGCCGCTCGCTCCGGCGGCTCGAACGGGCCGCCCTCGAAGAGCCCGAGGCGCTCTTCGGCGACGACCCCGCCCTCGCGGACGCGCTCGAGCAGGAGTACCAGGTCGGGCCGCCGCGCCTGCGCGCGGGCCGCCCGCCGGTCCCGTACCTCCCCGGGCCGCCCCGTCGGGACGCGGCCCGCGGGGCCCTGGGGATCCCGACCGATGTGCCGGTCGTGGTCGTCCCCGCGGCGAGCCCGTCGGCCGAGGAGTCCGGCATCGACCATGCCCGAGAGGCGTTCCGCCGCGTGCGACCGTTCTTCCCGGGGGCGCGGCTCGTCGTGGTCGGTACGGAGGCTCCCCCCGACCCCGGCGTGGTGAGCGTCCCCGGCCGGGACGCCGCCGCGTTCGCCGGCGCGCTCACGGCAGGGGATGTCGCGCTCATCGTCTCGGCGCGCCCGGGCTTCGACCCGGGGATCGTCTTCGCGGCCCGCGCCGGCTGTGCCACGATCGCCTACCGCTCGACCGTCGGCGCGGCCCCGCCCGCGAACGCCGTCCGCACGGTGGGGGCCGAGGATCCCGGCGACCTGGCCTCCGCGCTCGCCGACCTCGTGGCGGACCTCGGGGCGGCCCGGGAGCTGGCGGAGCGGGGGAAGGAGTTCGCCGAAACGTTCGGCCCGGATCGGGTGATCGCCGAGATCGATCGGGCGCTGGGCGTCGAACGCCCCTAGGCGCCCCGGCCCGTACCGGGCTCGTCGAGCCGCCACTCCGAGAACCCCCGGCCCCCCGAGGCCCGTCGGATCTCGCGCATCAGTCCGTCCCAGCGGACGCCGCTCGGGATCGTTCCCTCGTCCAGGGCGTCGAGCACGGCCCGGAACCGTTCCCGGAGCTCGGCGTACGGGTCGGGAGCCCCCGGAGCCGACCACGGCGTCGCGGCCCGGTGGACACGGACCTGCCCGTCGGCCACGCTCCACACCCCGACCGGCCGAGCCCGGGTCTCCGCGGTCCGTTCGACGAGCCGTTCGGCGGCCCGCGGCCCGGCGAGAACCACCGCGGTCCAGTCGCCCCACCCCCGGCGCTTCAGGGCCTGGACCAGGACGGTCCGCGAGTCGGCCACCTTCGCCTCGACCAGGCCGACCTCCGCCCCGCGCCGGGCGACGAGGTCGAAGTAATCGGTGCCATCGAGGTCGATGCGGACCCGGTACCCCTGATCCTCGAGGTGCCGCGCGGCGATCCGGACGACCTCGGCCTCGGAGAGTCGGCCCCGCCGGGGCCGGGCCGCGCTCACGTGCCGCTCCGCAGGAACCAGCGATCCAAGCGGGCCCGGGAGATGCTGAGAAGGATCGGACGGCCATGGGGGCACGACGGCGGGGCCCCGGGGAGGGCGCCGAGACCCTCGAGCACCCGCGAGATCTCCTCGACGCTGACCACATCCCCGGCCCGGATCGCCGCATGACAGGCGAGGGTCGCCGCCGTCCGCTCCTCGAGGCCATCGGGGATCGTCGGGCGGCCCCCGGCGGCGAGCTCGTCCAGGAGCTCGGCGAACGCCTCCGGACGGGCCCGCCGGCCCCGGTACGACGGGACCGACCGCACCCGGTAGGTCTCGGGTCCGAACGGGTCGACATCGAACCCGGCCCGGGCGACCTCCGCCGCGTGGGCCGCGAGCGTCGCGCGCTGCGCGCCGGTCAGCCGCACGCTCACCGGTTCGACCAGGGTCTGCCGGCCCAGCGTCCCGTCCCGTCGCAGCGCCTCGTAGAGGAGGCGTTCGCTCGCCGCATGCTGGTCGACGAGCACGAGACCGTCGTCGGAGGCGGCGACCCAGTACAGGGCCTCGATGCACCCGAGGAGCGTGACGCGCGGGCGGGTCGGAGTCGCGGGGACCTCGACCGCCGCGGCCGTGTCCGTCGAGGGACCGAGCCGTTGCTGTCCCCACCCGCGTGCGGTCGCGGGTCGGGCCGGGAACGAAGGCGCCGCGGGACCGACC
>DAHVAA010000163.1 GCA_027314845.1 Thermoplasmata archaeon
GAGGTCCAGAACTTCATCGATCCGTGAAAGTACGGTCTCCCCCGTCTCTTGCACCGCGTGGTCCAGTTGCTCGAGGCGGAGCTCGGGTCCTGCTACGACGCGATCGAGGGCGGCGGGGGGGCCTCGCTCCAGCAGATCCCGTCCCTCGAGGAGGAGATCGACCAGCTCTACCTTCTCATGGCCCGGCAGCTGCTCCTTTCCCTCGACAGTCCGCGGATCGCCCGGGACATCGACGTCGAGAGCCACCACTTCCAGATCGGATACCGCCTCGTCGGCAAGGTGCTGGAGGTGACGGGGGACCTCGTCCACGCGGTCGGCCAGGACCTCCGAGAGAACCTCGGGGGCCTCCAGCAGCTGCCCCGGACGATCGGCCGCGAGCTCACCGCGCGGGTCCGCCGGCTTGAGGAGATGCTGGCGCGGACCATGGACGCCTTCGCTACGGTTTCGGTGACCGAAGCGAACGCGGCCCTGGACCGGATCGCCGTGGAGCTTCCGAAGGAGGCCGGTTTTGGCCCCCTGATCGCGCGGAGTGTCCCCGACCCCAAGACGGCGGTCGTGGCGCAGCGCATCGCCTGCAACCTGGTCGTCGCCCTCGAAATGCTGGTGATCGTCAACGAGGTCACCATCAACCGGGGCGTCGAGCCCGAGACGGTCGCCCTCACCGGCGAACGCGTCGTGATGGCGATGAAGGGCGCGTCCCGAGTACCGCACGAGTCGCACCTGGCCGCGCTCCTGGCCACGACGGCCAGTGAGCGTATCGCCTCCGGGGCGGCGGAGGCGACGGCGACGGGCATGGTCCGGGCCGGCGGTTAGTTTCGGACTGAGCTACGGGCTCCGTCATCGCGGACCCGCCTTCTCGTTCGGTGGGGGGTTCCGCGCTCGGGATCCCCCCGCGAACTCCTAGCGATCGCGGAGCGCGCGGCTCCTCCCACGCTCTAAGAAGGAGGAGCACGGTGAGGCGCGGACGGCCCATGTCCGCGCGGACTCCCCTCTGGCACGAACGAAGGTTCACCCGGTTGTGGAGCGCCCGGGTGATCTCTCGGTTCGGCTCCGCGCTGAGCTACGTGGTCCTGCTGTGGATCACCTTCACCGAGACGAACTCGGCGCTCGCGGTCACCTACGTAGGTCTGGCCGAGTTCGTTCCGACGGTCGCTATCGGCCTGTTCTCGGGGGCCCTGGTCGACCGGCTCGACCGACGTCGCGTGATCGTGGTCTCCACCCTCGGCCGGGCCGCCGCGATGGCCGCCCTCGTGCTCGCGCTCGAGTTCCTCGGCTTCCACCTCGCCATCGTGCTTGCGGCCTGCGTCGCGTTCACGATCTGCTCGACGTTCTTCGGGCCCGGTAGCCAGGCCCTGCTCCCCCAGCTCGTTCCCCGAGAGTCGCTCGCCTCCGCGAACGGCCTCTTCGAGTCCACCGAGTCGGTCGTCGGCATCGCGGGCAGCGCCGCGGCCGGCGGTTTGATCGTCGTGCTCGGCGCCGTCCCCAGTCTGGGGATCGACGCGGCCTGCTACTTCGTCGCAGCGATCTTCATCCTTCTCATCGGCGCGACAGCGCCCCTCCGGCATGCCGGGGACGGCGCGCCGAAAGGAGAAGGGCTGCTGCATGAAGTGCGAGAGGGCCTCGTCTACCTCCGTCGCACGGTCGGCCTGTTCGAGCTGACGCTCGCGACGCTCGTCCTGAACTTCCTGTTCGCTTTCGTGCTCACGTTCCTCGTGGTCTACTCCACCGTCTCGCTACACGGGGATGCGGTCGTCTACGCGATCCTGGAGGCGCTTCTCACCGCGGGCTACGGGGTCGGCGGCCTCCTCGTCGGACGGCTTCGCCTGACCCGACTAACCGGGCGGATCTGGACCTACTCCGCTTTCGCCCAGGGCCTCGCGGTCCTGGTGCTGGTCCTGTTCCCGGTCGTGCCGGTCGCGTGGACGGTGTTCTTCGGGGTCGGCATGATGCAGGGGATCCTCAACGTCGCACTGATAAGCACCGTTCAGGCGATCGTCCCTGAACGGTTGCAGGGCAGGTACTTCGCCGCCGACAACATGGTCGGTTTCGCTGCCATCCCCGCGGCGCAGGTGATCGGAGGGGTCCTCGTGACGGTCGTGGGTGTGGCCCCCACGTTCCTGTTGGCCGCGGTCGGCTCCCTCCTCACCGGGGTCGGGATGCTGTTCCTGAGGGAACTCTCGCGTCTCGGCTACGACCCGCGTTCGGGCGGCGGGGAGGGAGAGCGCGGCATGAAGCGCGAGAGCTCGAACCGGCCCGCTCCCCCGTCGTGAGCCGGTGGAGACCACACGAAGCCTTTTGCGAACGCGGGAAGGTGTCGCCGTCGGGTCCTGTCGCGATGCCGGTGCCGTTCCACGGGGAAAAAGAGGCCGAGGCACGGGTCCTTGGCGGCCTTCGCCTTGCCCTCGAGCTCTCGCTCGGCGTCCTGGTCCTCGAATCGGTGGGCGCGCTCTTCTCCCACAGCCTCTCGGTAACGGTGGACGCGGTCCACAACATCCCCGACCTGTTCGCCTTCGCGACCTCGTGGGCCGCGCTCCGCGCGACGGAGCGGGGAGCGAGCGGCGAGTTTACGTTCGGGCCGCACCGCCTGGAGGTGTTCGCGGGGCTCTTGAACGCCGCGCTCGTGCTCGGTACCGGTGCGGTCTTCGGTTACACCGCGGTCGCCGCGCTCCTCCAGGGAACGGCGTTCGCGGGACCGGTCGACCCGGTGTGGATCGTCGCGGTCGCGGTCCCCACGCTCGCGATCCGTGCGGTCAACCTGACCGTGCTGGGTCGCATCCCCCGGCGGGCGCGGGACCTTAACCTGAGGAGCGTGCTCGTCCATCTCGGGAGCGACGTCGCCATCACCGGGACCCTCCTGCTCGCGGGCGGCCTCCTGCTCCTCTACCCTGCCTTCGGTTGGGTGGACCCCGCCGCCGCGCTGGGGATTGCGGGGATCCTCGTATACGAGTCCCTCCCCCTGTTCCGCGGAGGTTGGGACGTCCTCACCGAGCGGATCCCCCGGAACCTATCGGTCGCCGAGATCGAGCGGGCCGCGCGGACGGTCCCGGCGGTGTTGGAGGTTCACGACATCCACGTTTGGGCGGTCTGCCCGACCCTCGTGTGCATGACCGCCCACGTCCGGGTCGGCGAGATCTCCGTCCGAGAGGGCATGACGGTCGCGGACGCCCTGCGAAGCCGGATGGCGGAAGAGTTCGGGATCCTTCACGCCGTCTTCCAGGTCGAGACGGGAGAACCCGAGCCGAACCGGCGGGCGCTCCGGCCGGACAGCGCGCTCCCGTCCTAGCCTCAAGTCGGGCGCGTCGCGCGCCCGAGCGCGGTAGCCGGCTCGAGCGACAGATTTTCAAGGGAGGTGCGCGCAGCGTACACCTCCGGAGCCTCGGATGGGTTCTCCGTTTGTTCGACAGGTTCGTCGCCCGCCCCTCCGCTACCGGCTCGCCCGGGCCTTCCAAAGAGTGGCGCTGGTCGTGCTCGTGGTGCTGGCGCTGTACCTGTCGACCGTGGCGTACTCGGCGTTCGAGCTCGTCCAGTCGAGCCCCCGCTCGGGGAGCTATTCCGCCGGTTTCGCTTCGAACGGTTCGATCGCGGTCCAGGGAGACTTCACGCTCACAAATCCCGGGTTCTACCCGGTCGCGGGTTTGACGCTCGAGCTCCGACTGGAGAATAGTACCGGGGCGTTCCTGGGCGTCGTCCGGTCCGGGTCGGTGACCATCGCGCCCCGAGCGACCGCGAGTTTCCCGATTTCCGTGTACGTGCCGGTCTCCCCCACTTCGGCCGCGGCCTCCCTGCTGGTGACCGACCAATATCTCACGGTGGGCGTCTGGGGGAACGCGACCTACGCCTACCTCTTCCCCGTGTCGAGCCA
>DAHVAA010000164.1 GCA_027314845.1 Thermoplasmata archaeon
TAGCTGATGGCGCCCGCGAGCGTCGCGGCGAACGTCATCAACAGCACGTCGCGGTCGCGGATGTGCGCGAGCTCGTGGGCCAGGACGCCCTTGAGCTCCCGGTCGTTCAGCAGCGCAAGGATCCCCTCGGTCGCCGCGACGACCGCATGCCGTTCGTCGCGGCCGGTCGCGAACGCGGTCGGGGTCGCGGTCGGTACGATCGCGAGTCGTGGGGCGACCAGGTGGAACTCCGGGGCGAGCTCGTCCACGATCTTCGCAAGCCGCGGCGCTTGCTCGCGAGTGACCAGTCGCGCCCGCGTCGACCAGAGCACGATCCGGTCGCAGGCGAAGTAGGAGACGAGGTTGAGGACGAGTGACAGCGAGAGCGCGATGAAAAGGCCGACGATCCACGAGCCGTAGTACGCCTCGCCGACGAGGCCCCCGACAAGGACGAAGAGTCCGATGATGACCGCAAACAGGACCGCGGTCTTGGTGCGGGCCCAGCCCATCGAACGACCTCCCGCGCTGACTACCCCGGTGGCTCAAAAGCTCTCGGTGACGACCGACGCGCCCTCGCCGGGCGCCCGGGGAGCGAGGTGCCGACGGGCGGACGGGGTCGGGTGGTACTCCCCCAAAGGATACGGCGGGGAGCGGGAGCTCTGCGCCGCGGACTCGAGGGGAAAGCGGCGGCGGCACCCCGGACAGCGATACCCGCGTCCCGCGCCGAGCGACGAGGTGGACCGGCCGCACCGAAGGCACCGCGGCGGACGGAGCGGCCCGAGGCGGGGGAGAACCTCGAGGAGCCGAAGTCCTTCGAGGCGGAAGACGGCGTCGGCCCCTCGGCTCCCCCACGCCACGAGCCGGTCGCCCGGAACGAGACTCGCGGCGACCTTCGGGAGCGTCTTGGTCGGCTCGAACGCAAGGCAGTCGACCGGCCGGCCGAGCCCATCGGCCAGGGGAAGCAGGACGTGGCCGCCGACGCGGCTCTCGGGAGCGGCGCGCACCGTGGCCTCGAATCGTGCCGAGCGGAACGGGCCCAGGTCGGCGACCGGCCGGTCGGCAAGATGGTCGCCCGAGGCCTGGTTCGTCCGGAAGACGACCCATCGGTCGACGGGCTCGGAGCGGATGTGCGGGCGCGCGGCCAGGCGGGGAGCGCGCCGGGTCGAACGGAGCCCGAAGAGCACGGGGCACGACGTGTGCGGAGCTACGAGGAGACGCCGGGTCCTCGGGTCGTCGCAGAGAAAGAGCGAGGGGAAGCGACGCGCGGTCCTTCGCACGGTCGCGGCGTCGATCGAGCGGGCGAGCCCGACCCGCTCCGGGACACGATAGGCCGCCAGTTCCCATGTGGCCCGCCGTCCGGGCCACGCGATCGCCGCGGCGGCCCCGACTAGTCCCCGCGAGCTCCCTTGAGTCCGGAACCAGGCGCCGTGACGGCGCAGCGTGGCCCGGACGGCCGGGATCGGCACGATGTCGCGGACCGCGCTCCAATAGCTCTCCGACGGCAGCTGTCGCCGGGTCGCAACCAGCGCGGGGTCGGTTCCGGGGTCACCGACCCGCGACACGGCGAGCACGCGGTCCCACGCCGCTTCCCGGAACCGAGCGCCCTCCGCGGGGGAGAGCGACCGTCCTGTGGTGAACGACCGGACCGGCCGGCCGTGCACTTCGCCGGCCGTTCTCGGCCGACCTTGGCCATGGCCGAACCGTGCCGCGAGCGCCGCATTCCCCCGGGTCTTCCAGGGGATGTTCGGGTTCAGCCGGACCAGCCTCGGCTCGCCCAGAAGGTCCACGCCCTCCTCCCGAGCGAGCGCGAGGAGTTCGGTGAGCACCCAGGTCGTGCATCCGCCCCGGAGGCTGTCGGTGTCGTCAATCCCGAGCCAGATGCTCTCGCCTCCCGAACCCCCTCAGGCGTCGCGCGGCACGGGGGGAGCGCGACCCTGGGCCTCAGGCGAGGCCCGCGAGCAGCTTCTGGTAGGCGGCGAGGTTCGGTTCGAGCCGGATGTCCGTCCGCACCGGCCCGGCCCGGTCGCCGACGAGCTTGACCTCGAGCCCGTCGTGGGCGGGCTCCTTCGGGCGGTGCATCACGCCGATCGGGATACGCCCCTGGTCGATCGTCTCCAGGCAAAGGCGGAACATCGTCTTGCGGTCGGACGCGTCGTAGCCGGGGAGCTTGGAGACATCCAGGACCTTCTCCCGCCAGAGCTTGTAGGTGTCGTTGTAGGTCACGCACGGGGAAAGGTCCTCAACGAACGCAAAGCCGCGGCCCTCGCGGTTGAACCGGATCGCCTCCTCGAGGATCGCGGTCATCCCCTTCGGGTCGCCCGAGAACGTACGCGCGACAAAGTTCGGTGCGGGGATCGAGAGCGCCGTGAGGATCGCATGGAACGGCGGCTCGACGTTCCCTTCGAACCCGATCTGGCTGGTCGGCGAGGCCTGGCCCTTCGTCAGGCCGTAGGTCTCGTTGTTCATGACGATGTAGAGGATCGAGGCGTTCTTCTTGAACGCGTGCATGAAGTGACCCATGCCGATCGCGTAGCCGTCCCCGTCCCCGCCCGCGGCCACGACCGTCAGCGAGGGGTTCGCGAGCTTCACGCCCACCGCCTGCGCCAAAAGGCGACCGTGCAGCGCGTGGATCCCGTTGATCTCGAGGAAGTTGTGGATCGATCCGGAGCAGCCGATCCCGCCCACGAGCACGAGCTCGTGCACGGGGATCTTGAGGTTCGCCGCCGCTTTCTTCACCGCGGCGAGGACTCCGAAGTCACCGCACCCGGGACACCAGATCGGCGGCACCGGCTTCGCGGACTGGGTCATCTCACGCCCCCTCCCGCACCGCGGCGACCAGTTCGGGCGCGCGGAAGGTGGACCCGTCGTACTTGAGCACCGAGCGCAGCTTCGCGTGATGCCACGGGAGATTCTCCCGGATGAGCCGGGCGAACTGGCCGGTGTAGTTGTGCTCGACCACGTAGGCGACGTCGACCGACCGGAGGAACGGGTCCAGTTCGTGGGTCGGCACCGGATAGACGGTGCGCGCCTGGAAGTACCGTGCCGGACTGCCCCGTGCTTCCAGGGTCCCGAGGGCCTCGTGGATCGGTCCGGAGGTGCCGCCAAAGCCGATGAATCCGACGCGGGCCTTCTCCGGCCCGAAGACCCGGGCGCTGGGCAGGTCGGGGAGCGCCTTGGTCATCTTCTCCATGCGCTTCTTCATCATCCTCACCCGGTTCGCGGGATTCACCGAGACGTGCCCCCACTCGTCATGCTCATTGCCGGTGACCTCGCTCCAGAGGCCAGGGGTCCCGGGCGGGGCGACCGCGCTGACGCCATCCTCGGTGACCTCGTAGACCTTGTACTGCGCCAGCTTCTCGGCCGCCTCGGGGCTCAGCCGCTTGCCGCGGTCGACGCGAACGTCGCCGACGTCGAAGCGCGGGCTGGTCGTGGTGTTCTGACACAGCGCCTGGTCCATGAGCAGGATCACGGGCATCCGCCATTTCTCCGCAAGGTTGAGCGCCGTGACGGTCAGTTGGAAGGCGTCCTCGGGGGTCGCGGGGGTGAGGATGAACCGTGGATACTCCCCGTGACCGAGGTTCGCGAGATGGGAGAGGTCGGACTGCTCGTTCCGGGTCGGCTCTCCGGTCGAGGGGCCGACGCGCTGACAATCGACAACCACGATGGGAATCTCGGCCGCCCCGGCGTGCCCGATCCCTTCGGTCATGAGAGAGAGCCCCGGTCCGCTGGTGGAGGTCATGACCCGCGCGCCGGCGTACGAAGCCCCGATCACCATGTTGATCGCCGCAAGCTCGTCCTCGGCCTGGCGCACGACTCCGTCAAAGGCCGGAAGATAGCGTTGAAGGTACTCGAGGATCTCGG
>DAHVAA010000165.1 GCA_027314845.1 Thermoplasmata archaeon
CTCAGCCTCAGCGGTATTGTCGGCATGCCAAGGTGCTGATAACCGCCCGATACTTATAGTTACCGAACGTGGGGGCTTTGTAGGGCAATTCTCCGCCCACTATATAGGGGGGCAGGAAATGCTGTAGTTGACCTTGGGGACGGGTGGGGCCGACTCTTTTCAGGGCGGCATGCCCCCATCCGTCGCCCACATTTCCAAACGCGCGAACATTATTTGTACTGGATAGCACCTGCCCGGTTCCTGCATGCTGCCGAAAAAGACGCGCGAACAACGCGCCGTTCCCGAGGTGGAGATCGGGAGGCGCATCAGCATTCCCGGGACCTTCGCCAACGTCTACGTGGCGGCACGGATCCCCGTCCCTCCGGGCGAGTCCGTCGAGAACGCTATGGCCCGCGCCTCGGAACTCGTTGACCGGCGCATTCCGATCGAGATACGGAAAGTCGTCGGCTTGCCACGATCGCCGACCACAGGCTAACCCTCTTGGGAAAGTATGCGCGGAACGGATCTCCAGGAAAGCATCCGGAAGTCCGCGCGCTGCGTTCGGTTGGCCGTCCCTCTCTTTTCCACTCCTCCCAATACCATCGAGGCGCGGCGGGCGCCACGTAAGACCAGGCTCGGGGGGGAGGAGGCCGCAGCGCTCACGGCGCATAACTCCGGCCTGGTGCCCGCCACTGCACGTTCTACGGGGCTTTGCGTACCGTGGAAGACGGCCCCAATTGGGATCGATCCCTCGCCCGTCATAGTTGTCTGTAGGCGCCGCCGCGAACCGATCCGGCGCAACGAGACCCTTCGGATCTCCTTCTGCCCGGTACACGGGCTCGCCGATAACGCCGCGTTCGACTTCATACGTTCGTCGCGCCGGGATCTTCGAACGAACCCCGTTAAGGTGGTTGTCGCATGACTCCGCGCGTCGGAACTTTCGCCAATTGTCGAACGGCCCGGATTCAGGAGGGGTCGTGATTCCGCGCGCGCGCAGGGTCCGGCGCCCCCTCCATGTGCGACTAAGCGATTCTCCGTCAGGACTGGACCTCTTCCCGGCCCCTTCCGACCCCTCCGACCCTACCCCTACCCCTCCCCCGGACCCCGACTTTCGACCCCAAACCCCCCCCCTTTCGACCCCAAAGTCCCCCCTCCCCTCAATCCGGCGCCACTTTGCCCTCCGGCCGGCGACCCTGAAACTGCTGGACGAGGAGGTCGCGTTCCGCAAGGCTCGGAACGGTCTCCGGCCGTCGATAACCGGGGGTCGTCCGTCGGTCGTAGATACGGTCCTGTTCGACGTGCTTCGGGAGGTCCGCAGGACGCGAGCCGAGGCCGACGTTATGCGCGCGCGGAAGGTGGACGATCACGTACCGCGGCTCGTCCGGGCCGCCAACCGCCTGCCGCGTAACCGCTTCACGGACTACCCGGTGACCCGGACCGTGTTCCGGGGCGAGTTCCCAAAGGAGGGGGAGGATGTACTCCGCTCGAAGATGCGGCAAGCCAACGAACGGGAGTTCCTCCATGTAGGGGCACCAGAGGGCGGCAAGGTTCAGCTCCTATTGCCCGGGAGTTACACGAACCCCGAGATGGTCCGCCTGCTCTACACTCCGACCCGGTTCTGGGAGGCCACATGAGCGCCTCCGTCTCCCTCGCATCGCTCACCGTTGGCGAGAAAGATACGACCATCCTGGTTCTCGCGGGTTACAACAAGAGGCTCCGAAAGATTCTCGGAGACGGCGCAGCGAGAAGCCCGGCACTGAGGCGCGAGCTCGAGGAGCTCGAGACGGAGTACGGCAACCGGCTCCGCTTCCTCACAGCCGTCTACACCCGGGAGATCGAAGCGCCTCAGGCGGTTCGGCTAAAGGCTACCCGCAACGACCGAATCTGGCGGTTCGCGGAGGCGCCGAGGGCATGACACGCCCGGCCGCCGCGATCTTCCCGCCCCGCGAGGAGCTCCTTGCGGGTGTCGAGGGCGTCCTCGCCCAGTACACGGGGATCCCCGTCACTGTGCGCCAACTCTACTATCGGCTCGTCGCGGCGCGCCTGATTCCCAACACCCACAGATCGTACAAGAACCTCGTCTCGGCACTCTCCGACTGGCGACGGGCTCGGAAGATTCCCTGCCGCGCATTCGAGGACCGCACGCGCAACCTCAACCGGCTCGACCTCGGGTGGCGCGCGGACGATCCCGAGGGGTGGCTCCTCGCGTGGGTCAAGAAGGCGGTCGGCGAGTCACGCAACTACCGGCTCGCCCGGTGGTACGGCCAAACCCGACGGGTGATCGTGGCCGTCGAGAAGCAAGCCCTTGAGGGCCCGTTCAATGAGGTTTGCGAGGAGCTCGCGGTCGACCTCGCCGTGTGTCGTGGGTACCCGTCGCTCTCGTTCTTGAACGAGGTCGCGTCCGCGCTCCGGGGCGGGGACCCGGACCGCGACGGCCGCGAGAACGTCGTGCTCTACTTCGGCGACTTCGACCCGAGCGGGCTCAATATCCCCGAGACGGTCGAACGCGATCTCTCCGGCTTCTTCGGGCAGTCGCTCGACTTCGTGCGGGTCGCCCTGACGCGCGACCAAATCGACGAGCGCGGCCTCCCTCCCGCTCCGGTCAAGCTCACCGACTCCCGGGCCGCCGGGTTCATCTCCGAGCATGGCGAGGAAGTGTACGAGCTCGACGCCATCGAGCCGCGCGAGCTCCAAGACATGATTCGTGCGGTGGTCGGCGAGTACTGGGACGAGGGCGCGGCCGGCGAGCGGGAGGAGCTCGTCGACTCGGGTCGGACGAAGATCGCGAAGATTCTCGAAGAGGCCGGCGTCATGGCGCTCCTCGACAAGCTCGAGAAGGAGAACGGCGAGGGGACGAGCTCGTGACCTACCTCTCCCCCTCGGGCCGCGGCGCTGAGACGGATCCTGCGGAGGCGCTCGGATGACCGCGGCCGGGCGCACCCTCGATGATTTCGGGGAGTCTCCATCCGAGCAGGACCCCGAGTTCGTCTGTGTCCAGGCGCGAGTGTATGCCCGCGATCCCGAACGGTACAAACTGGTCGAGCAGGTAGCGCTGCGGATCGCGCTCGAGAACGGACCGATCGTCCGCCATGAGGAGATCCGTCTCCGAAAGAACGGAACGGCGACAGTAGAGGTCCGCTGGACCGGCGGCGTCACCGCGAACGACATCCAGGACGTGATGGACCCTCACGGCAAGAACTACCCCGGGTGGTTCTGGGGGCTTGCGGACGGGACACTCTCGCGGTCACGTTTCCTGCGAGTTGGCGACGAGGGCCGAGCTCGGCCAAAGTCTCGCCGGCCCCGCTCAAAGGGGCGTCGCATCAACCAGTGGGAGCTCGCGCCAGGTGCGATCCGCGATGCCCCAATTCCGGACCCGCCGACGGCTGGGGTACTCGCGTGAATCGGCTGATCTACGTGGCCTCGTCGTGGCGGAACGACGCTCAGCCCGTAGTGGTGGGCTTGCTCCGTGAGGCCGGTTTTCGGGTCTACGACTTCAAGGACCCGTCGAATGACAAAGGTGCATTCCGGTGGTCCGATCTGGGAATCGAGCGTCCCGAGGACTGGCCGCCGGAGAGGTGTATCGAGTTCCTGAGTCATCCGCGAGCCGAGGAGGGGTTCCGCCAGGACTTCGAGGCCATGCGGGCTTCGGACGCTTGCGTGCTGGTCCTTCCAGCGGGGCGATCGGCAAACCTTGAGGCCGGTTGGTTCGTGGGGTCGGGCCGCCCTCTCGTGGTGCTGAAGGACCACGGGAATCCTGACCTGATGTACAAGATGGCGACACGCATCGTCGCGCGAGTGGAACAAATCGCGCCGGCGCTATCGGAGGTTTTCGCATGACCTACCTCTCCGG
>DAHVAA010000166.1 GCA_027314845.1 Thermoplasmata archaeon
ACGACTGTCGTGGGAGCGCTCCCCCCGGCTTGGCTCGCGACCCCGCCGTTCCACTGGAGCAGGAGGAAGAACGGCTGCGAGATGTTGCCGTGCAGGCCCGTGACCGCGTCGGTCACGTTCCAGGAGACGTTGAGCTGGACGCTCTGCCCGAGCGCGTCCAGGTTCAGCCCAGCGACCTCCGTGGACCCGAGCATCTGAGTCTCGCTCGAGTTGTAGAAGATCGTCGCGGTGATCGACCGGAGGGTCGCGGTGCCGGCGTCGGTGGCCGTCACCCAGAAGCCGAGGTTCTGCCCGATTCGGACGGAGGAGCCCGACGCGAGCGTGCCGTTCACGGTCGTCTGCACGGTGAACGTCGCGGCGCCGAAGTAGTTCGTGAACGTCTGCGCTGGGCCCGTATCGGGTGTTTGGAAGTTCGAGGTGAAGTTCGCGACCCCGGTGGGGTACGGGCTCACCGACCAGTTGAACCAGTGGCTTCCGACCGAGGCGGCCGGGACCGAGATCCCGATGTGGTAGCCGCCGAGGAAGATCCCGTCGGGCAGCGTGGGCCCGGTCAGGTTGCCCGACGCGAGGAGCAGGAAGAGCTGGCCCTGCGAGTTCGACGTCCCGTAGCTCGCGGCCCCGTGTTGGGCATCCCAGTACTGGAGATAGCCCCAGATCGCCGGGTCCGCGGTCCGCAGGTCGTTCAAGGAGTTCGCGGTCGCGTTGTTCGCCTGGTTCGCGTCGTAGGCGTAGTAGGCGCTGGCCGACCCTCCCTCGACGGGGAAGGCGCCGGCGCGACCCGAGAGACTGAACTCCGCCCACCGGTAGAAGTAGACCTGGCTCGCGGCGTCGGGGACGACCGCCGAGGTGCTGAAGACCCCGGGCAGCCCGCTCGGCGTCGAGATGTTCGCGAGGTATCCGGCCGCCCCGCCCGTGAAGTCGAGCTTGTTCGACGCCCACGGGTACGGCGGGCTCTGCGAGTAGGGGCTCGCCGGCAGGGGGTTCCAGTTCACGTCGATCGCGGAATCGACCGCCGAGAGCTCCGAACCCGCGCCCGCTACGCCGATGTCGTAGGTCGGGCCGGTGACGTTGAGCTGGAAGGTAAGCGCGGAGAGGACGACCGCCGGGCCGCTCGTGCTCGTGAGCGCGACCGAGATGACCCCGGGGGTGACGCCGAAGTCGCCGGTGTAGTTGAGATAGTTCAGCATCCCCGCGGCACTGATCGCGTTCCGGAGCGCGGCCGAGAAGCCGACCTGGGCGGTCCCGCCGACCGTGTCGTTCACCAGGGTCACCGAGCCGAGCGCATAGCCCGTGCCGGCGTACCAAACAGTGACCGAGGCAAACGCATCTCCCGCGTTCGAGTTGTTGTATCGAACCGAGACGGAGCCGCTCGCGGCGCCGCCGGCGGGGTACGACCAGTCGAGAGTGAGGTTCGCGGAGTCCGACGGTCCGTGGACCGTCTGGTTCAGGGTGCCGAGCGCGGCGAGCGTACCTCCGTGCCCGAGGAGCGGGGCCGGGTTCGGGGCGCCGGCAGCGAGGGTGTCGTCCGCGTACGTCTGGTAGAGCTGGCTTCCGAAGAGGTTCAGCTTCGCGCCCTGGGTAACCGAGACGGTCGGTGCCCACATCGTGTCCGCGAAGATCGCGCTGGGCTCGCTCAGACCGAGCACCGCAGGATTGCCCGTCACGCGGGAGGAGTTGAGGGTCGCGACCGCGCTCGTGCCGGTGAGGGTGAACCAGCCGGGGAAGGCGAACGTGGTGTTCCAGGCCGTTAGGGTGCCGGTGACCGAGAGGTCGAGCTTCGCATAGGCGTTCAGGATCTGGACGTCGGTCGTCAAGGTCGAGTTCTCGAACTCGACCGTTCCGGCGACCGAGAACTGGTAGATGTGGGAGAGCCGCTGCATCGCGGTCCCGCTGTTGGCCACGTACTGGACGAAGGAAAGCTCAACGTTCTGAACGATCAGAGTCCCGCCGGCTTCGACGGTGATGTTACCGCCTTGGTAGTAGACGTTCCCGCCCAGGCTCGGCTGGATGACGTACGTCTGACCCGAAAGTACGACCAGGTCGCCGTGCGTGGCAGGGATCGCGGACGGGGAGACCCCCGAAGTGGGCCCGGAAGCCGACGCGCCGGCCGTCCGGGCGAGGGGAGCCGTGAGCGTAAGCAGGCCGGCCGTGCCCAGCACGACCGCGACCGCAACTAGGACCACCCAGGTCTGGCGAGTTCGGTTACGAGGCTGGCGCATCGTTCCCTCGGATGAGGAGGGACCGCCCAAAGTAGGCCTCACGACCGAAGAAAGGTCGCCTTCCTGTATTTAAGAATGCTTTTGCGCTGCGGTCTCGCCGAGGGGGATTTTCGGCGGTGCCGGAGCGCCGGAAGGGGCTACGGACCCGCGACAACGACCTTTCCGAACAGGTCGGGCGCGTCGAACCGTCCGAACGCCTCCGCGGCCCGGTCGAACGGTAGGACCGAGTCGACGACCGGCCGCAGGCGGCCGGCGGCCAGGTGGGAGAGGACCTCGGTGAACTCTCCGGCGCTGGCCATCGTGCTCCCGCGAATGGAGGCCTGGCGCCAGAACAGGGTCCGTAGGTCGATCTCGACGTTGGGGCCGGCCGTGGCACCGATCACGACGACCCGACCGGCCCGGGCGGTCGCCCGGAGCGACCGGGCGAGGGTCGGTGCGCCGACCGAATCGAACAGGACGTCCACCCCGCGCTTCTCGCTCCATTGCCAGAGAACCCGGTCGAGGGGGTGCTCGTCATCGTACAGGAGGAAAGCGTCGGCTCCGAGGGCCCGCGCGCCCTCCTCCTTGGCCGCGGTCCGCGACACGACCGCCACGGTCCCGCCGAGGAGCTTTGCGACCTGGATCGCGGCGGTGCTGACCCCGCCGCCCGCCCCGATGATGGCGACCCGTTCCCCCGGGACGACCTCGCCGACCGTCCGGAGGGCCCGCCAAGCCGTCTGGAAGACCAGCGGTACGGCCGCCGCCTGCTCGAAAGTGAGGCGGTCGGGTAGGCGGTGGACGTTCCGTCGCGGTACGACCACGAGCTCGCTCGCAGTGCCCTGGGTGTGCTCGCCCAAGATCCGGTAGTTCCGGCAGAGCGCCTCCTCACCGGCCCGGCACGCCTCGCAAGTCCCGCACCAGAGGCCCGGGTTCAGGAGGACTTTCGTCCCGACGGCGAGGTCCCGGACGTTGCTACCGGTGCGGTCGACGACCCCGGACCCGTCGGAGCCGAGCACATGCGGGCGCTCGATCGCAACTCCCGGGATCCCCGCGAGCGTGAATCGGTCGAGGCGGTTGAACGCCGCGGCCCGGACCCGAACCCGGACCTCCTCCGGACCCGGCTCGGGCGTAGCCACCTCGACGTAGGTAAGTCGCTCGAGCCCCCCGTGATCCTGGAAACCGAACCCCCGCATGCACGGCTCACTCCGTTCCCGCGAAGCTCCACCGGGTCTCGGTGCCGTGGTCCTCGAGCCGGACGCCGGCCCGGAGGAGCTCGTCCCGGAGGCGGTCGGCCTCGGCAAAGTCCCCCCGTGACCGCGCCCGCGACCGGGCGGCGATGGCGATCGGCACGATCGCGGCCCAGGCACCGGCACGCGCGCTGCCGCCGTGCTCGAACAGGCCCAGGACCTCCCGGCCCCAGTCGTACGGCCGCGCAAGCTCCGACAGCGCGGACCCGCTCAGGGCATCCAGCTGGTCCATGAGGCCGGTCAGACGTCGGCTCCATCCGAAGAGCCGGGCGATCGCCTCCCGGGTGTTGAAGTCCTCGGCCAGCGTATCGTCCAACTGGTCGACCAGCGCCTCCGCTTCGTTCGCAAGTGCCTCCGGAAGGGGGTT
>DAHVAA010000167.1 GCA_027314845.1 Thermoplasmata archaeon
ATGGCATCTCGATCCCGTCACGATGCGACCGGTGGGTGTCCCTCTGCGACCTTCCCTCGTGGTTGAAGGCGATCGCGCTCGATCGACCGCCGTATGATGACGCGGGCTACGCCCTCGTACCGTTCGCGGCCGAGCCCAACCCCAACGAACCGGTCTACTCCGAAGGAGGGCCGGCGTCGGATCCGAACCTCTCGCTGAGCTCGGTGGGGCTGAACGAGCGATGGAATCACCGGCTGTTCGCGGCGTACGTGGGCGATCGGAAGTACCTCTACGACACCGTGGTCGGAGATGTGCGGATGTGGGAGGGCAAGGTGGACCCGGACCGGGAACCGCCGCGCAAGCTGGACGCCGCGGAGATCGCTCCATGCCTGTTGAAGGTCTTTGGCCCGGGGAACATCCCCGAGCTTTTCCGGGGCGGCGCGAACGATTCCGCGGCGAAACGGACGCCCCTCCAGGACGCGCGGATGCGCTCCTGGGGCTACGATTGATCTGGTCTCGAGGGCCCCCGACCCACGGGGTCCGCGGGATGACGACCGGGCATCGCTTCCGGGTCGGCGCGGCCCTGGATGTGGCCGGGGACCGTCTCGCCCATCCACGCCAGCAGGGTCGGCGTTACATCCAGTATCGAGCGCGTGGTCACGGGCCTTCCGTCGGGGCGGATGGGATCGTACAGGAGCTCGACCCCTTCCATCGAGTGGACCGCATCGTCCGGACCGGTGTCGTTCTCCCGGAGGAACAAGGAGGGGTGGCCGAGCGTTCCGGCGGACCGCCAGCGCAGGTCGTCGAAATAGACCATGAGATCGGGAGGGTCCCCGTTCACCGATCGGTAGAGCTCCCGGGGTTCCAGCACCCGGGTCGGGAAGGGATGGCCCTCCGGGGTCCGGAGCGCGGCGAGCCGACGCCGGAGATCGGACTCGAGGGCCGGAAGCTCCGAATCCTCGATGATCCCTTGGGGCTCCCGGCCTTTCCGGTTAAAGAAGATGCGGGCATAGTAGCCGCCCGCTCCCCAGACCCGGGTTTGGCTCCAGTCGACATCGGCCTGCTCGAGGGGGGTCCCCCGCCCCGCCGGGTGACGGAGGACCAGGAATCCCTGGTCCTCGAGCCACTGGTTGATGCAGAAGCATCCGGCCATCGGCATGCTCCCGTGGTCGGACACCACGGCCACCAGGACATCCTTGGGCGCCACCGCGAGGAGACGGCCGATCGCCTGGTCGAGGATCCGGTAGTAGTCGAGCAGGACATGCTCGTGCGGGTTCCCCGGTTCGTAGGCGGGGTGGCTCCGGTCGAAGTACTTGGTGTAGGCGTGATGGAGTCGAT
Organism: Thermoplasmata archaeon; assembly: GCA_027314845.1. The sequence goes on from DAHVAA010000167.1 coordinate 1,318, forward strand.
CGGTCCCCACCTCATGGATCGCGAAGAGGTCCCACTCCTCGCGCTGGAACAGCTCCTCGGCGACCGCGAACCGCCGGTTCGTCATCGTGACGATCTCGTGGAACAGCTGGGTCCGCTCTTCGGCCCGGAACGTTACGTCAAAGACGAGCGGGCCGAACTTCGAGGTGAGCTCGGCAGCGAGCTCGGGCGGCTGGGTCACGTCGCGCGCGTCGTGGGGGGTGAGGAAATCCGAGATCGTGAGACCGTTGAGCTTCATGGGGGGGTACATCGGCGGCATCCCGATGATGCAGACCCTCTTCCCCCGGGCCGACAGCAGCTCCCATAGCGTAGGGACCGGGAGGCCATCCGACCGGGGCCCGTAGGTCCGGTCGTACGAGTGGTCCAAGCGGTGTCGGAACCCGTACATGCCGAGCGTACCGGGGTCTACGCCGGTCCCGAGCACCGCCCAGGCCGGGAGGGAGATGGGGGGATCCGTGGTCCGGAGCGGACCGTGCACGCCGCTGCGAACGAGGCGAGAGACGTTCGGCATCACGGGAAGGCACCGCTCGAACAGGTACTGGGGCGAGGCGGAGTCCAAGCCGATGACCAGAAGGCGGCGGGCACCGGACCGGGCGTATTCTTCCACGGTAGCCCTGTGACTCCCGGGTGCTGGAGGGTCCGAGCCTGCAGCTGTCCCGGAGGTCGGGTCACGCCAGTTGATATATGAGCCTGCACACAGGGACCCTTCTCGTGCCATGGCGTCCGTTCGCGCGAAGCCGGGCCGTCGGGTCCCGTGGCCGCTGATCGCGGCCGTGTTCGGGGTCGTTCTGATCGCGGTGCTGGCCACCGTGCTGGCCACGGTGACCCCTCCCTCGAGCCCTTCGAGCTACCCGGTCCGCTCGGGGACCCTCCTCGTCGGCCCGGCGACCTACACCCTGAATCGCGGCTTCTTTGGCGTGAACGTCCAGGAGATCGGTATCGGCACCAGCATCCTCTCCCAGCGTGTCAACGCCACCCCCCTCGAGTTCTTCCGGTTCACTCCCTCGGTAGAGTCCACGGACCAGGTCGCCGGACTCACCTACACTGGGAATGGGTTCGCCTCCCCCAACATCGGGTACACCGACTCCGAGTTCGTCCAGTGGTGTCGGGAGCGGAACTGCCAGGCGGTCATGGCGGTTCCCGCCGAGATCAACAACACCGCGATCGCGGCGGAGACCGTCCGCTACGTCGAAACGACGCTCGGGTTCCACCCGGCGTTCTGGGCCATCGGCAATGAGCCGCAAACGTGGGAGCACTGGGGCATCCCATGGAGCCAGTGGAGGGTCACGGACAACTCGACACCGACCCCCCAGCAGTACGGGGCGGAAGTCCGGGCGTACGCGCTGGCTCTCCGCCAGGTCGATCCGCGAATCCGATTGATCGGGCTCGAGTCGGTGGGGGCCGGCCCGGCGATGGACCCCTGGTTCACGGCCGTCATGACGGAAGCGGGAAAGTATCTCGCCGCGGTCGCCTACCACTTGTACCCGGGCGGCGTCGTGGGATCTCAGGCGACGCTAACCGGCTTCTACGCGACCCTCTACAACCCGCGTCGACTGGCGGAAAGTTACATCGATACGACCGCCACCGTTCGCAGGGCCTGCCCTTCGTGCCACGTGCTCGTCCTGGTGGATGAGTTCAATTCTGCGCTCGCGGGGGGGTACGATTCGGAGCTGATCGGGTATCCGAACGCGGTCTACATTGGCGCGTCCCTGATCCAAGCGATCCGGCTCGGTATCCCGAGGGTGTCCTACTTCGACCTCGCGGACCTGAATCCGACGCTTCCCTACGGGATGCTGCTGACGGGAGGGACACCTCGCCCCACCTACCAGCTGTACTCCACGATCCTCGCAAACCTGACCCTGGGGGCGGTACACAACGCCTCGTTCTACTCGTTCCCGAGCGGTCCGTTCACGATCGTGACCACGAACGGGACCGCGCGCTCGCTCCTGATCGTCAACGGCAACGACGGTATCGGCTTCTCCCTCGAATGGCGCAATGGGCTCGGCCCCTCGGGCATCACCAGGATCTGGAGCTGGTCCCCGGGCACGAGCGCGCCGGTCTATGTGTCCTCCACCGGAGGAAATCAACCCGACTCGAGCCTGGTCCCTCCGCAGGGCATCCTGCTCGTCACCGTCGATTGAAGACGGATCGGGCCCCGTTCGCGGACCCGCTCGCCGGCGCCGTGCGATCAGCCCGTCCACCCTTCGTGGTAGAGGGATAACCCTCGCGGAGCACGGCCAAGGCCACTTGCCATCCCGCGCGGTGCTCGCGAACCGGGGGTCCGGGAAGGGACGTAAGTTATATGGTGGTTCAAGACGACGGACATACTACGGACCCCCGCCGATGCAGTCCGATTCTTCGCCCAACATCGTTGTCGTCATGATGGACACGGTCCGTCAGTCCGACTTTCCGGGCGGCATCC
>DAHVAA010000168.1 GCA_027314845.1 Thermoplasmata archaeon
GCCTCCTCCGCCGGTGCGTGGGTCTCGAGATAGTCGAGAATCTCGATAGGGAGGTAGGTCTGGGCGCCCATCTCACAAGGACGAGGGAGCTCCGTCTACTTAGATTTATTTTGTACAAAATAGCTCCCGACGTTTAAGTACTAAATCCGGCACATTGCTACTTACCATGAGCCGAACCCAGGCGAGCGGGGCCTATCTCGGGGGCATCGGAACGATGCTCGGGGTGGCGGACGTTTGCCCATCCTGCGGGGAGACGCACCCCGAGCAGCAGTTCGGCATCAGCCACGGCGGGCCCTTCGAGTGCCCGCGGGTGGTCCTGGGAAGCTTCCCCGTATTCGATGAGACCGAGATCGACCCCGTGCCGGCCCCGGTCCTCCGTGCCCCCCTCGCGCGCCGCATCCGCGAGTTCGAGACCCCGGTCCAGGTCTCCCTGGGCTCGCTGCCCGCCCCCCGGCGGGAGGCGGAGATCGAAGCTCACCCCCGTTCTCTCAGCGTTCCCTGGCTGTGCCCGCCCGACCTCGGGGAGGTTCTATGACGCGTCCGCCCCTCCCGACCTCCTCCCTCGCCCGCCAGCTCCGGGAGTTCGAGACGGTGGTCCCCCCGCGCGCCACTCCGCTTCCTCTGGGACTCTTCGAAGGCAGCCCTCGACTTCAGTCTCCCCGCGAGCCCCGGCCCTTGGAGGTCCGCTGATGTTGCGGGCGGAACGCCCCCGCATCGGAGGCGACCTCGAGATCCGCCGAAGCCTCCCTCAATCGCCCCGGGAGGTGCTGCTCGCGATCGCGCCGCCTCCGAAGACTCAGCTCCTCGGTGGCTCGGGCTGGCCGAACTGGCTCATCCCGACCTACCGTTCCGGCGGGCACCGGCCCGCGATCCGTCTCCTCGAGGAAGAACGCTGATGCGGCCGGTCTAAAACCCTCACGATGCTCTGGCCCCCGCGGAGTACCCGGCTCCGCGGGGGTCGCTCTTTTTCGGGCCGCTCGGACCCTCAAGAACCCTCCTGGGACAGTTCCCAAGGGCCGCAAAGGAAAGATACCCCCAATTGGTCAGCGCCTCCGGTAGGAGCGATGGCGGGAGCGCAGTGCGCGAAGTGTGGGGGCCCTCTCGAAACCGGCTACGTCGCCACCTCGAACGGTTCCGGCCTCTTCTGGAGCCAGGAGGCCTCCACGAGCCGATTCCGGCCGAAGGGCCTCGAGGTGCTCGTGGGGACGGGGTTCGGCGGTACCTACTCGGCGAACCTGCCGGGGCTGCGCTGCGCGAAGTGCCACACGATCCTTCTTGCCCTCCCGGAGTCCCGGAAGTAGCTCCCTGGGCCCGGGGGTATTTCCCTACGGCCCCGCGACCGTGAGCGGTCGGACCAATAGCGTCGGGGACTGGACCCACTCGCAGAGCGTCGGCTTAGAGCCGATAGCGGCCAGGTCGGAAAGCATCGAGTGGCTCCCCGGTGGCGCCATGACGACGCCGCCGACCGTGCCGCCCCGTATCGGCTCGGCGATCTTGCCGTGACGAATGCGATAGCCGATCCTGACCTCCCCGCCGAACGCGCCCGAGAGCGGGTCCGGAATCGCCCAACCGAGCTGCTGTACCCACACGCCATCACCCGCCGCTTCGGCGACCTCCTCATCGCTGCCGCCGTCGCCCGGGGCGACCACGACGGTGCTCGAGACCGGGTGTCCGGGGCTCAGGAATCGGCGCCAGTCGCGGAAGCCTCCGAGCGAAATGCCCCGAACGCAGTTCCCCGTGGAGTGGGTGTCGAAAGCCCCTGCGTAGAGCGCATCGTACAACAGCGAGCTGACCGCGCCCTTTTCGATCAAGGGACGGCGGGCCTGCGGCGTCCCCTCGTCATCGAAAGGGCCCGAGGCGATTGCCCAAGGGACGGTTCCGTCGTCGTCCACGCGGAGTGATTCGGACCCGCAGCGACTGCCGAGCGCGGGAGCGATCTCGCGCAGCCGGGCGCTGCCCGTGAACCGGGAGCCGATCACGGAGGGCAGGATCCCGGAAAGAACCGTGGCGGGGATCGCCACCGGTATCTCGCCGGAAGGTGTCGGTTGAGCCCTGCGGACGTCTCTAGCATAGCGGCACCACTCCTCGACCTCGCGACCGACGGTCGAGGTGTCGACCCTTCGCGTCGTCTCGTTCACCCAGTACTCCCCGGGGGGCCGGCCTTCTGGCCCTCCGAAGGACTTCACGGCGATCTCGAAGTCGACCGTGGTGTGGGCATAGCCCGCTCGCAGGCCGGTCGAGTTCGCCACCGTGGTCTCGGTCAGCGTCGCGCGGATCGACCCGAAGCTCGGAGCGATGTCCGGCTTCCCGTCGAAGGCGCTGAGCAGGGCCCGGACGTGGTCCTGAAGTCGACCCAAGGGGTCGTCCCATAGGCGAAGGTCACGGATCTCCACCGAATGCGAGCCTGCCGAGGCTGGCCCAGGAAGGTCGACCTTCTTCGCGGGGAACACGGAATGCGCGGCGAGCTGCTCGGCAGAGTCGAAGGCGGCGCGGACGCCCTCCGCCGACCGATCGGTCGAAGCCTGGAATCCCGCACCGGTCGCTCCGTTCCGTTCATGGAACACCTGCAGCCCGTAGCCCTCGACCTCGACGGGACCGCGGACCATCTCGATCGACCGGCCGTTGAGATGGATCTCGTACCGCCGAGATCGCTCGGCGAAGACGTCCCAAGAGCTTCGAGCCGCCCGAAGGTGCTCCGCGACCTCGAAGGCGGTCTGCGCCTGGGGGGCCCCGACGCTCCTCATGCGGGCCCCACGATCGCAGTGGTCAAGAGATAGGTCCCGCCCGACCCGACCGGTAGGAGGTCCGTCTGACCCTTGCCGCAGAATCCCGGGTCGATCTCGAAATCCGATTTCTGGCTGACCCCACGGACGGACTTCAGGACGCTCAAGACCTTGCCCGACAGGGCCATGGAAGTGACGAGCTCGCCGAGCTTTCCGTTCGTGATCCGGCGCCCCTTCTTCACCTTGAGCTGCATCTGGCCCCCCTGAGGGTCCTCGATCCCGCTGGTCGCGCGCTGGAGGAGCACTCCATTCTTGGTCTCCTTCACCAGCTCTTCGAGCGACCAGTCGCCGGGCTCGACGTACGTGTTGGTCATGCGCACGAAGGACCGGCTCAGGAAGTCGGAGCGTCGTGCGTTCCCCGTGGCCGGGACGTGAAAGAACGCGGCGGTCTCGCGGTCGTGCAACCCTCCGATGAACCGGCCACGGTCGATCAACACGGTTCGCTGACCGGGATGGCCCTCCTCGTCGAAGTGGATCGTCCCCCAGCCATTGGGGTATGCGCCATTGTCCACGATCGTGAGGCATTCCGGCCCCACGACCTCTCCCAAGATGGGCTTGAGGTAGGAGCGGTCCCGGACGAACTGGTCGGCTTCCGTTCCGTGCCCGAACGACTCGTGAGCGAGGGTCCCGCTCGTGCTGGGGTCGAGCAGCACCTCGGTCTCACCGGTCGGCGGGGTCTTCGCATGCAGGAGATCGACGGCGTTCTGACCGGACTCCTTCACGCGCTCCTCCGTGAGAAAGTTGAGATGGTCGCGGCCGCCGAGCTCCCCGCGCATGAGCGCGTCGAACTCGGCCCTCCCGCCTTCGATCGCGATCGGGACCGCCCCTCCGTAAACTCGGGGGAGGACCTGGTAGCATCGGGCTCCGGCGGTGTTGAGGTAGAACCGTTCTTCGTCCTGCCAGTCGAGGCGGACCTGGCAGTCGCGGACTCCT
>DAHVAA010000169.1 GCA_027314845.1 Thermoplasmata archaeon
ACCGCCGACCGCGGTGGTCGCACTTCCGTAGACGATGAGCGCGGGATTCCCCGCATCGAGCGAGACGTCCGGCACGGCTCGCCCGGCGTAGGGTGGGTTCACCCCAAGCTGCCAGGCCGGCCGCGGGAGCGGAGAGAACCCTCCTCCCGAGCCGCCCTGGTTCGCGCACCCCGGCCGGATGGTCCCCGGGTCCGTGCCGTTCCAGCCGCTCTCGGTCAGGTACGAACCGGTCGAGGTCACTCGCAGCACGGTTCCGCCGACCGCCGTCACGTAAGGGTCCGAAGCGGGGTAATGGACCGCGAGGCCCGAGGTTCCATCGGCCGCTCCGCAGTCACCGGTCGCCGAGAACACGCTGATCCCTTCGGCCGCGGCCGCCTGGACCACCGGGTCGAGCAACGTGTAGCTCCCGTCGCTGGACGCGTTGCAGGCGAAGGAGCAGGCGCCCGCGAACACGTTGTAGATGCCCGTGAACGGCTCCCCCCAGCTGAGCGAGATCACGTTGACCGAGTCGGTGGCGACGAGCCAGTCGATCGCATAGAGGAGCCCGGGCCCCGAGTCCGGGGAGAGCGTCATCGTGATGGCGGCCCCGGGGGCGATCGCACGGACCCATTGCATGTCAAGCGCCTCTTCGACGCCCCAGGCGATGTTTGCGCCGGTCCGGTTCAGGTTGGCCGTCGTGGGCACCGGATACGCGTACGTCACCGTCCCCGACGGAAGGCCGAAATCGCGGGCGAAGGTCAGGAAGTCGCTCTCGAGCGCGGTCTCGGGTTCGGCCGCGTCGTAGGCATCCACGATCCCGACGGTGACCCCGGCGCCGGTCGTGCCGTTCACGTAGAGCGGGTCGATCGAATACGCCTGCTGGATGTCGCAGGGGGAGAGGCCGAAGGACGGGGGTGGGCAGGTCACGGCCGGCCCCGCGACGGGGACCGGCGAGCTCGAGACGGAGTAGGAGGGTTGCATGGGGGACACATTGCCGAGGCCGTAGGCTCCGGTCCAGCCGTAGCCGGCCGGCAGTACCGCGGGGGTAGGGTGGCTCACGATGATCCTGCCGGAGGGGTCCGCGTAGCGCACGAAGGTGGTCCCGAACGCACGGCCGAGGCTCGCGCTCGGCCCGTCGAGATGGAGAAGGAAACCGTTCCCCGCGGCGGAGACCGTGAGGCCGAAGCTCGTGAAGTACGAACGGGCTTCGGCGATCGATTGCGGCGAGGGGCCGAACCGATGAGCGACCTCGACGGGGGTGAGGTAAGCGTGATAGTTCGGAGAACCGGGAAGGTACTCCCCCGCGACGTATTCGGCGAGGCCGGTCGGGTCGGAGGGGGCAAGCCCGACGACCGCGGAGAGGGGAGCGGTCGGAGCGAGAGGCCCGAGGGTCGAGACTCCCGGCGCGGGGTTGAAGGCCGGCGCCACGGTCACCGGTTCGCCCGAGGGGGACGAGGCGACCACCGACGCGGCCGAAGAAGAGAGGACCTGGGGAGCGACGCCCGCGCCCAAGGGCGACGATGCGGGCAGCGACGGAGGCGGGGTGAAGCTCACCACGAGGGTGACCAGGACGACCGCTCCCAAGGTCCACCCGAGGCGTCGTTTCTCCATCGAGACCGTCCGCCCTCCGAATCCCAGCCCCGCTAGGGGTTATCCACCTTTACCTCGGCGGGGGGGCCCCCCGCACAAGACCCTTTAACCCCTCCCCGACGTAGGTCGGACGGGAACCCAGTGGACCCCTACCTCGGTTACGAGATCGCCCTCGGATTGGTCGTCGTCTACGGCGCCATCGTCTATGCGCTCCACCGGGCGGGCAAGCTCGGCCCGGACCGGTCGCTCTCCCTCTTCGGACCGGCGCTGATGACGAAGACCCAGCGCGGCCGCTCCCTGCTCGACCGGTGGGGGCGCTACCGACGTTTCTGGTCGGTCGTCGCGGACGTCGGGATCGCCCTCGCGGCGGCCGCGATGGCCACGATCGTGGTGCTCCTCATCCTCGGCGCCATCGCGTCGTTCCGTCTCTCGCCGTCGCAGGCTCCGACCGTCCAGGAGGCGGTCGGGTTGCCCGGAATCAACCCGATCATCCCCCTCGGGTACGGGATCCTCGCGCTCGTGATCGGCATCGTCCTCCACGAGCTCATGCACGGGATCATCGCCCGCTCCCAGAACATCGGGGTGAAGAGCCTCGGGATCCTCTGGTTCGTCGTTCCGGTCGGCGCGTTCGTTGAGCAGGACGATGCCGAGATGATGCAGGCGTCCCGCCGCAAGCGGGACCGCGTCGCGGCCGCCGGGGTGCTCGCGAACTTCGCGCTCGCATTGGTCTTCTTTCTCGCCCTGTCCTTGCTGGTCGCTTCCTCGGTGCAGCCGAACGCGAACGGCGTGGGGGTCGCCCTCGTGGAGCCGAACACCCCGGCGGCGAACGCGAGCCTCGGCTCCGGGGACATCATCACCTCGGTGAACCTCACCGCGACCCCTACGGTTGCGCTGTTCGAGTCGGCGCTCGCCAATACCACTCCGGGAGAGACCGTCTCGTTGACCTACTACTCGTCGGGTCTCGGGCACCTCGTCTCGACTTCGGTCGTGCTCGCGCCGAGTCCTTCCCACCCCGGCCGGGGGTTCCTTGGCGTCCTGGTCAACACGTTCACCCCCGCCGAGCTCAAGCAGACCCTCGTCTGGCCGGCCGGCAGCGACGCCGGGCCCATCGCCGGGACCCTCGACTGGCTCGTCCTGCCGCTCGCCACCCTCGAGCCTGTGAGCGGGTCCACGATCAGCTACTTCCACCTTACCGGGGCGTTCGCGGGCACCGACCCCACCAGTTTCTGGGTCGTCGCGAACGTGCTCTACTGGCTCGCCTGGATGAACCTCCTCCTCGGTCTCTCGAACGCGCTCCCGCTCTTCCCGCTTGACGGGGGACTTCTCTTCCGGGATTTCGCCACCTCGATCGCGGCCCGGCTGCGTCGGGGCTGGTCGGCGACCCGACTCGAGGAGTTCGGTGGACGAGCCGCCGCGCTCTCTTCGGTCCTCGTGCTGGTGCTATTGGTATGGCAGTTCGTCGTGCCTCGACTCCTATAGACGACCGCTCGCTCTTCGCGGAGTACCCGTTCTTACCGGGGGCGGAAGCCCTCCTGGGGGGCGAGTCGGTTTCGGTCCGAGCGCTGCTCGATGAGCCCGCCTACGCGACCGCCCGCGCGCTCGGGCGGACCCGGATCCGCGCGGCGGCCGACGACCCGCGCAGTTCCCACGACCTCGAGGAACTGTCGCGGGCCGACCCGGGGGTGCGCTTCCTCTCGTTCCTGTTCGCGCGGATCGTCCTCTCGGCGACGCCGCAGCCGGCTCCGCTACGTCGCTGGGCCGTGGCCGAGGCGAAGCGGGGGTACGCCCGGTTCTCCGGGGTCCCGCTCGACGAGCTCAGCGAGGTCGCCCGCCGCCTCGGCCATTCGCTCGTGCCCGCGGAGGGAGCGGTCGCCTTCCCGCTGACCGACTACGTCCGGCTCGCGACCCCGATCCGCGAGGCGGAGTTCCGACTGGCACGACAGGAGGTCCGCAACGGCCAGGTGCGGGTGGGCAGCGTACGCGCGGCCCGGTTGCTCCAGGAGGCGGTCCGGGTCCGACTCTCCCAGCCGGTGCCCCTCGCCGAGGAGGTGGTCGCCCGGGTGCCCGATGCCACCGAGGGTGACGTCGACCGTGCGGTGGCGGTGGCCCGCCAGACCTTCGACCGGGGCGACTGGCCGAGGCT
>DAHVAA010000016.1 GCA_027314845.1 Thermoplasmata archaeon
TTCCGTCTGCCCGGTCTGCGGTCCGGTCGCGGTCGACCCCTCGGAGACCGACCTCTCCTCGGGGGGCACCGCGGAGACCGTCCGGTACACGACCGTGCCGTTCGCCCTCGAGGACGGGCGAGTCCTCCTGGCGGCCACGCTCCGACCCGAGACGGTCTACGGAGTGACGAACCTCTGGCTCGCGCCCGGCGAGACCCTGGTCGTATGGCATCACGGTGTGTCGTCCTACCTCGCGGCCCGGAAAGGCGCGGAACGGCTGGTGGAGCAGCACGGAGGCCACCTTGGCCACGAGGTCCCGTCCTCGGAGCTCCTCGGCCGAAGCGTGCACGTTCCACTTCGCGGGGTCCCTGTCCCGATCCTCGAGAGCGCGCTGGTCGACCCGGCGGTCGGAAGCGGGGTCGTGATGAGCGTCCCCGCCCACGCGCCGGCCGACGCCGCCGCGATCCGGGCCCTCTCCACCGCGGTTCGATCGGCGCTCGGGACTCCCCCGCTCCTGCTCGAGCTGGACGATCCCGCCGGGCTCAGCTCTTCCGAGCGGGAGCTGGTCTCGGGCGACGGCACCCCGGCCGAGCGGGCGTTGCGTGCGACCGGCGCGAGGGGCCTTGACGACCCCGAGCACCTGGCCGAGGCGACCGAGCGCCTCTATCGGCTCGAGTTCGTCCGCGGACGCATGACGGTCCCCGCGCTCGCGGGCATCGCCGTGCGGGACGCCCGGGAGCGCGTCGCGGAGGAGCTGAAGCGGGCCGGCTCCAGCTTCGACCTCCAGGAGTTCTCGGTCCCGGTCATCTGCCGGAACGGCCACGAAGTGGTCATCCGACGGGTCCCGGATCAGTGGTTCCTCCATTATGCCGACCCCGAGTGGAAGGCCGCGACCGCCACGCTCGCCGGAAACCTCGTGACCTCCCCGGCCGAGTACGGCCGCGAGCTCACCGGGATCCTCGACTGGTACGCCGACCGTCCCTGCACCCGGCGGGGCCGGTGGCTCGGTACTGCTTTCCCGTTCGACCCGGAATGGACGATCGAGCCGATCGCCGACTCGACCCTGTACATGGCCTACTTCGTGGTCCGCCGCTTCGTGTCCACGGGCCGGGTACGGACCGACCAATTGACCGATGCGTTCTTCGACTATGTCTTCCGGGGGAAGGGAGCGGGCGAGCCGTCCGTCGACCGGGCGCTGCTGGACGAAGTGCGGGGCGAGTTCGAGTTCTGGTACCCTCTCGACTTCAACATCGGCGGGAAGGAGCATAAGCGGGTCCACTTCCCTGTCTTCCTCTTCACGCACGCGCGGCTGTTTCCCCCCCGGCTCGCTCCGAGGGGGATCTTCGTGCACCACTGGGTCACGGGACCGACCGGTGGGAAGCTCTCCAAGAAGGAGATCGGCGCGAAAGGCGGTCGGATCCCGTCGATGGAGGGCGCGCTCGCCGAGTGGGGACCGGACCCGATCCGGCTGTTCAACCTGTTCGCCGCCTCTTCGGCCCAGGACATCGAGTGGGACTCCGGGCATGTGGACGCGGCCGCCCAGCGACTCTCGGAGGTAGAACGGCTAGTCCGGGAAAGCCGGGGCGACGGGGACGGACCTCCCGAACTGGACGCGTGGCTTTCCTCCCGGATGCACGCGCTGGTCGGTGAAGTGAACGCGGCGTACGAGTCGCTCGACCTCCGGGGAGCGGCGGAGCGGACCTGCGTGGCGCTGCCGACGCTCCTGCGACGATACTACGCTCGGGGCGGCGCCCCCGGACGGGCCACCGACCGGGTCGGCCAGGTCTGGGTACGACTTCTCTCTCCCATCGCTCCGCACGTCGCGGAAGAGCTCGGAGAAGGCCGGTTTCCCGGATTGGTCGCCGAGCAACCGTTCCCCACCGCGGAGGAGTTTCCCCGCTCCGAGGTCGCGGAAGCGCGCGAGGCGTTCCTCGAGCAGGTCGAGCAGGACCTCCGCGCTGTCCTGCGACCCGTCCTCGACCGGGGGGGACCGGTCCCCGAGGAGGCCGTGTTCTACGTCGCCGAGCCGTGGAAGTCGACCGTGGAGGGCTGGATGCGCGAGTCGCTCGACCGGGGCTCCGCGCCCTCCATTCGCGAGATCATCGAGCGTGGCTCCGCCACGCCCGAGGTCGATGCCCACCGCGCCGAGGTGGCGAAGTACGTCCAACGGGTCCTTCCCCTGCTCCGGTCGGAGGCGCCGACTTCGGGCCCCCCGGTCAACGAGGCCGAGACGTTGCGCACGGCGGAGGGCTACCTCGCGCGGCGGTTCGGGTTCCGCTCGGTGGTCGTCCTCGCTGAGGCCGAGGCCGCCGGGAGGGACCCGCTCGGTCGGCGGGAACGGGCTCGACCGGCCCGTCCGGCTTTCTACCTCGTCACGCCCGGCTCCGCCGACGGGGCATCGGTCCCTCCAGGGTCGGATTAGCCGGTCCGAAGCCGCCTAGCGGTCACGGACCTTAGACCGCCGGTCGGTCTCGAGGCGGGCGAACAGGACGGAGGAGACCCACCGCCCTCGCTTCTGGACGTACTCGCGGAGCAGACCCTCCCGACGGAAACCGGCGCGGCGGAGGACCCGCATCGAAGCCCGGTTGCCGGGCATCACCCCGGCCTCGATCCGGTGAAGCCCAAGCTGGCGAAAGCCGACGCGCGCCATCGCTTCGAGCGCCTCGGTCGCGTACCCCTGCCCTCGGTAGTCCCGGCCCAACCAGTAACCGACCTCTGCCCGCAAACCGTTCGGGTCGAGGCCGTGGAAGCCGATCCCGCCCACGACCGCATGGTCGGCGCGGCGCTGGATATGGAGCGACATCCCATCGCCTCGCCGGCGGCGGCTACGAGCTCGCCGAACGTAGGCGAGCGCATCCGCGGTCGAGTAGGGATGGGGGATCGCGAGCGTCCAGCGTTCGACGCTCGGCTCCTGAAGCAGGCGGACGAGCTCGGCCGCATGCTCTGACCGAGGCAGCACGAGCTCGAGACGACGCGTCCGGATCGGCAGTCGGAGCGCACGCACCCGCTCGGAAAGGGACCGAGTCCTTCCCATCGCCGGCCTTCTACCGCCGTCGTCGCGCGGCCTTCGTGGGCGGGTCCGCCCGCTCCCGACGGAAGTTGAGATACATCCGGGAGGGGGTCGGGTGGGGGCTGACCCGGCGGTATTTCGCGGACCGCTTCGCGGCGTAGGAGCGCTCGACCGAGCCCGAGATCTCAAAGTAGATCAGCTGGCCCACGGGCATCCCGGCGTAGATGCGCACGGGGAGCTTGACGCTCATCTCGAGGGTCCAGTAGTTGCAGAACCCCTCGTCGCCCTTCCCGGCGGTCGAATGGATATCGATGCCGAGCCGGCCGACGCTCGACTTTCCCTCGAGGAACGGCACGTAACCGTGGGTCTCCGTGTACTCCTCCGTGACCCCGAGGTAGAGCTGCCCCGGGACGAGCACGAACCCCGCCTTCGGGATGCGGAACTCGCGGACCGGGTTCGGCCGACGGGCGTCGAGCGCCGCGCCTCGGTAGACGGAGAGGTAGGGCCCGAGGTGGACGTCGTAGGAGTTCGTGCCGAGGCAGTCGGGCCGGAACGGGCGGACCAGGATCCTCCCCTCGGCCATCGCCGCGCGGATCTGGGTGTCGGAGAGGATCATCGGGGCCGGGCGCGCCGACGCCCCCGCGCTATTTAACGGCGGGCGCCGTTTCCAGGACGAGCGAGGCGTATCCGACGACGTCGCGCATCGGCTCGGCCTCGCCCGAATGGCCCCACCGTAATAGCCGCGCGTGGAGGGACTCCTCGCGGGTCGCCGCGAGGAGCACCGTCGTGGGCGCGATCCCGCACATCGAGATGTCGTGGCGACGGACCGTGTCGTAGAGCTGTCGAGGGTCCCGCGCGAGGATCGCGTCGATCGCGAGTCGGTCGAGCCGCTCGGCGGTCTCGGGGGCCACGTAGTGGGAGAAGTCGGTCGACGAGATCAGCAGGACATCCTGGTCGAGGACCGCGGCCCGGACGACCTCGGCGACCTCCTCGAGAAACCCGAACGGACCGTAGCCGACCTCGAGCGCGACGAACTTCGGCTTCGGGAGGACGTACTCGAGGAACGGTAACTGGACCTCGATCGAGTGCTCGCGGGCGTGGGCCGCTTCGTCCACCGAGATCGGTCCCCGCGCGAGCGCGCGCACGAGAGAGTGGTCGACCCCGGTGGGGCCGAGCGGTGTGAGCCATGCCCGGTCGGAGAGGCTCGCCCCCGAGCTCAGCCCGTGGTGGTCGACTCCCAGGACCAGCACCGACTCCGGGGGGCGGTCGCGAGCGACCCGCGCGTAGGCATGCGCGGCGATCGGGCCGGAGTAGACATAGCCGGCATGCGGGACGACCGCGGCCCGGACGCTTCGTTCGCGGGTCCGATGCGGCGAGGGCAGCTCCCCCGGGCCCCGGGCGTCCGTGAAGCACCGCTCGAGCTCCCGGGCGAGGTCGGCCGCATCGCCCGGATAGAACTGGCCCGCGACCGCGGGGCGCCGAAGCTCGGCCGACATCGCTCCTCAGGCGCGCGAGAGCTCCGCGACGAGCGAACGCGCTTCGGGCTCGGCCAGCGGGGCCCGCGACGTGGCCCGGAACGGGTTCGACTCACCGTACCGGGGGATCACGTGGAAGTGGACGTGGAAGACGATCTGACCGGCCTTGGCTCCCGCGTTGAGGGCGACGTTGTAGTCGCTCGTGAGCCGTTCCACCCGCCGACAGACCTCGTCCAGACCGCGGATCAGCGCCATCTGGTCCTCGAACGGGAGGTCGGTGAGCCGAGCGCCGTGCCGCTTCGGGATGACGAGGAGATGTCCCCGGGTGAAGGGGAATATGTCGAGAAACGCCAGAGTGCTCTCGTCCTCGTAGATGACCCAGGCGGGCGAGCGTCTCTGGACGATGTCGCAGAAGACGCACGGGTCCGCGCTCGCTGCTCCCGAGCCCGCCATCGGACCGGGAGAGTGGGTCGCGAACTAAAGGATTGGTGCCGGCGACCCCATTCGCTTGAATACCTTCGCCTCGTCTGTAGAACATCGTGAGGACCTCCCTATACCGGGCGGCGGCCGCTTCGTTGGCCGTCGTTGTGGTGGTCGTGCTCGCCTCCCTCGGGGGACCGGCGCTCCTGCATCTCGCCCGCGAAGCGACACCGGCCGCGCCATCGACCCCGGCGGTCGAGCCGCTGGTCACCGACGCCGTTCGGATCCCCGCCGGCCTTCCGCTGCGGGCGCTCCCTGCCTCTTACCCTGTCCCGCTCACGTTCACTCTCGCCTCCCCCCATCCGCGTGCGCTGGCCGCCTTCCTCTCGGCGGTGTCGGACCCCCGCTCGCCCCTCTTCCAGCATTTCCTCACCTACCCCGAGTACGAAGCGGAGTTCGCCCCGACGCCGTCCGAGCTCTCCACGGTCCTCGCCGCGCTGCGCGCCGACGGGGCGACCTCGTGGACGGTCACCCCGGACCGGTCGGGGATCACGACCACCCTATCGGCGGCGGGAGTGGACGCGTTGCTCGGCGTCGAGCTGAACCAGTACGGGGTGGCGGACGGACGCCCCCTATTCAGCGCCGTCGGAGCACCCCGACTGGCCTCCGCCCTCGCTCCGATCGTTGTCGGGGTGGAAGGTCTGAGCTACTCCGGACCGGGGCACCTCGTTCCGAACCTTTCGGTGGTCGGTAAGCCGGTGGCCCTCCGGGCCTCGAACCCGTCGGTCCCTTCCACGCGGCCGGGTCAGTACATCCTCGACAACTCCACCCACACCGATTTCTTCGTCGGGTCGGACTTCACGCAGGCCTACAACGCGACCGCGCTCTTTCCCGGGAGCGCCGCACCGAACGCCACGTATCCCACCGGGGTCGCGATCGCGACGCTCCTCGCCGGAGGCTACAATGCGACGGCCGGCCAGGACCTCCCACCGTGGGACCCGTCGGTCATCAATGCGTACTTCAATGATACCCTGGCCCCGAGCTGGCCCAAGCCCTCGGTCATCGGGGTACCGGTCGCCATCGGTTCGGTCCAGCCGCCGCTGCCGGGGTTCTTCGGTGGGCTCAACGACACCTCGGGGTTCGAGTTCGAGAACTCGCTCGACCTCGAGATGGCCGGGGACATGGCGCCGGGGGCCCCGCTCTACAACTTCTACTTCGCCGGGAGCCTGCTTGCCGGGAATCCGAGCGCTTCGCAGCTCGCGTCGGACTTCGGGCAGTCCCTCGCGGAGGCGCTCGCCTACCACTACAGCCCCGCCCACCTCGCGGTCGTCTCGGGGTCGTTCGGGCTGCCGGACCTCAACAACTCCCTGTGGAACGTCGAGCTCGGGGTCGCGGAAGCGACGGGCGTCTCGGGCGGCATCTCGAGCGGCGACCAGGGAAACGCCCCGGATTCGCTCACGGGACGTTCGGAGGGACCGTGGCCGACCTGGCCGGCCAGCGCGGCGTTCAATTCGACCGGTGCGGTCGCAGTCGGCGGTGTTTCGCTCACGCTGGACGGCAGCCCGTCCGGAACGATCAACGCGACCTCGGTGAACCTGACCTACGACCCGCTCGTCCGCGGTATCGGCTCGACGTCCGCATGGTGGGACGCCCAGGGTGGTCCGGGCACGGTCGCCGGCACCGAAGGCGGCGTGAGCACGGTCTACCCGGAGCCGTACTGGCAATTCCACTCGGCCGCCCAGCCGACGATCGTGAATGCGACGATCGACCAGGGCGCGAACGCGCTCGGTCGTGCGGAGCCCGACATCGCCTTCCCGGCCAACGACACGGTCGTGACCGCCTTCGAGAACTCCACCGGGACGATCTTCGCCGTCGTCCTCGGCGGGACGAGCGTCGCGGCGCCCGTCTTCGCCGGGCTCATCGCGGACGTGCTCGCGGTGCGGAACGGCGGCGCGAACTCGACCTGGACCGGCTTCGGCTACCTCGCGCCCCAGCTCTACCAGATGGCCGGCTACTTCGCAGCCCACCCGAGCTCGCCGATCGACCCGTTCCTCGACGTCACCGTCGGGCGAAACTACGTCTTCTCCGCCGGCCCGGGCTGGGACGCCACGACCGGTTGGGGCGGCCTCGATGCCCTCCGCTGGCTGAGCGCCGCGACGAACCGGTCGGTGGCGACGTTCGTCTACACCGGTCCCACGCCCGGCCTCCCGCCGGCGAGCCCGGGGTCGTCCACGGTCCCGTGGACGATGGTGGTCCTCGTCTTCGGCATCGGGCTCGCGGTCGCTCTCGGGCTGGTCCTACTGGTCGTCCGTCCGCGCCGGCCCACCGGTCCGGTCCAAGTACCGTTCGGGGCGCAGGGCACCCCCGGGGCGCCGTACGGGCCGTCCGCGCCGACTTCGGCGACGACGGGCGCGACCTTCGCCTGCCCGTACTGCGGTGCCTCGCGGCCGGCGGAGCCGGTGCGCTGCCCGCAGTGCGGGGCGCTGTAACGCGGTCGGGCCCGAACGGTCCTACGGGGTCGACGAACCGCTCACGTCCTCGAGCCCGGGGCCTCCCGAGGGAGGCTCGGTGGCCGCGTCGACGGACGGCGCCTCGGGGGCCGGGCCCTCGGGGTTCGAGGAGCTCGTGGCCGCCGCGCCGATCGGCGCGCTCTCGGGCGACACCGGTGGCGGCGCGGGGGCTACGCCGAGCTTCGCCTCGAGGAAGTGGCGGATCTCCTCCGGCTTCGTGGAGGCGATCCCGAAGTACTCGGCGAACCGCCGGGTCGTGACGAGCTCGATCGTAGAGCCCTTCGGCTAGCTGTGGACGAGGCCGAGGCCCCGCAGGTGCTGGACCTCCTCGTAGGCGACGTCCCCGACCATCCGGACGAGGACGCTCTGGAGGATCGGCTGGTGGTAGGCGATCAGCGTGAGCGCCTTCAGCGTGCGCGGCGCCATCTCGACCGGCGTGACCGCGTGCACGTTCGGGACGTACCGCTCCTGGAGCTGGAGCGCGTAGCGGTCTCCGACCCGGCGGACCTCGAGCGCCGACTGGCGATGGCCGTACGTCTGCTCGAGCGTGCGGACCGCCCGCTGAACGGGACGGTAGTCGTCGAGCCCGAGCGCGGCGGTGAGCTCCTTCACGCTCATCGGCTTGCCGCTCGCGAAGAGGATCGCTTCGACCTGGAAGACGAGCTCGTCCAGCTTTGAGGGCATGGGACTACACCTCCTCCAGGACCGGCGCGCGCTGCTCGGCGGTGCGGACGACCAGTACCGGCGACTCCCCCAGGACCTCCTGGCGGAGCTCGATCGACCGTTCGCGAGCGAGGAACAGCGCGGCGAGGAAGATCGCGACCAGGCGGTCGCGGCCCTGGAGCGGGTTCCACAGGTCGAGGAACGGGAACGGCTCTCCGAGGGGATGGCGGCGCGCCGCCTCCCAGGCGTCCACGAGGTCCTGCTCGGGGATGTCGCCGTGGACGAGGACCTCGGGCGGCGCCTTCTGCTCGTCCCGCAGCCGCTCGCGGAGCTCCTGGATGCGCATCGACCGCCGCGCGTCCGCTTCGGCCTCGCCGAACGCGCGGACGAGCTCGAGGAGCGAGACCGGCCGGGTCTCGGGGTGACGGACCATCTCGAGGAGCGGCGGGGGGTCGGCGGAACCGAGGACCGCCGAGGTCACGTCAACGGCTTCGGGGGTTTCGAGGAGGGGAAGGTAGCCGTCGTCGGTAGCGGCGAGGGGGTCGGCGCCGTCCGGGACCGGAGGCGGCGCGTCCCGGATCTTGAGCAGCGCCTCCGACTGAAGGTAGAGGATGCTCCAGGCCATGTAGAGCAGTCGGCCGGCGATCGCGAAGTTGACCGCCCCATCCGACTGGACCCGCTCGAGGTAGGACTGGGTGAACTTCACGAGGTCGATCTCCCAGGGGTCGAACTCCTCCTCCATCACGAGCTCGAAGAGGAGGGCCATCGCCTTCTGGAAAGGGTCCGGGATGACGACGTGGACCCCTTCCTTCAGGTTCTCGACCAGGGAGAGGTACCGCTCGAGGAGGACCGAGGTATCCTCGGTCTCCCCGAGCAGCGATCGGTGGAAGACGAGGTAGCGGAGGACCTTCTCCGCGGCCTCGCGCGGGACCGCGTTCGGGGCGGTAAGGTCGGCCGCCTCCGTTTCGGAGATCGTCATTGCGCCTCCATCGTCGGGGCGGCCCCCTCCGGGGCCCGGGCGTTCTCCCGGCTCTCGACGTCGTGGATGTCGTCCAGATGGATCCCCACGACGCGCGAGCAGCCATCGCCGCGCATCGTCACCCCGAAGAGGTGGTGGGCGAACTTGAGCGTGACCTTGCGCAGCGAGATCACGATGAACTGCGCGCGCTCGGCGTTCCGACGGAGCATGCGGCCGACGTACTCGGCGTTCAGGCCATCGAGCGACATGTCGACCTCATCAAAGACGTAGAGCGGGCTCGGGTCGTAGCGCTGCATGGCGAAGATGAACGCGAGGCTCGCGAGCGACTTCTCCCCGCCCGAGAGCTGTTCGAGGCGCGTGACGGTCTTGCCGATCGGGCGGGCCTTGATCAGGAGCCCGCCGGCGAGCGGGTCGTCCGGGTTCTCGAGCGCGATCTCGCCCTCGCCGCCGGCCGAGAGTTCGCCGTAGATCTGGCGGAAGTTCCCGTTGACCTGGCCGACGACCTCGGTGATCTTCTCGCGCTTCTTCTTCTCGATCTCGCCGACCAAGGCGACGAGCTCGTTCTTCTCGGTCGTGAGCCGCTCGACCTCGGACTGGAACTCCTCGAGGCGCGACTTCTCCTGGTCGTACTCCTCGACCGCGCGCTGGTTGACGTCTCCAAGCGTCGCGAGCTCCGTCTCGAGCGCCGCGATCTTCTTCTTCAACTGGTCGACGCTCATCGGCTTCTCGTCCGGTTCGGGCTCGGGGAACTGCTTCAGCGCCTCCTCGAGCTCCTGGAGGTGCTGCTCGGCCTGGGCCGCGCGCGTCTCCTCCCCCGTGAGCATCGAACGCCGGGTCTCGAGGTTCGCGACGACCTGGCCGAGCTTTCCCGTGACGTCGAGCCGTTCGGCCTCCGCCCGCCGCTTCTTCTCCGAGAGCCCCTTCGCGGCCTCCGACTGCTGGGTCTCGACCGCCTTGAGCGCGTCCAGCGCCTCCTTCGCGTCGCGGAGTTGGCGCTCGGCCTGGGTGATCTCCTTCTTCCGGGCCGCGGCCTCCTTCTCGGCGCGGTCGAGCTCCTTGCGCCGCGCCTCGAGGTTCGCGTCGAGCGCCTGGAGCGAAGCCCGGATCGATTCGAGCTCGCCGTTCACCCGGACGCGCTCGTTCGCGGTCTTCTCGCTCGACTCCTGAAGGGCGCGCAGTCGCGTCGAGATCGTCTCGGGAAGCTGGCCCAGGTAGCTCTCCTGCGCCTTCTGAATGCGGGTCTTGAGCTCGCTGACCTCCCCCTCCGAGCGCGTTAGGTCCGCCTCGGCCTCGGCGAGCGCCCCCGCGGCCTTCTTTCCTTCCGCGACCGCAGACTTGATCCGTTCGCGAGCCGCGGCGAGCCGCTCCCGGGCGGCGGAAATGTCCTTCGCGACGACGTCGAGGGTGGACTGGTGCGCCTGGTCCTGGATCGACCGCTTGGAAAGCTCCTCGGCGAGCGAGCGGATGCGTTCGGTGCTCTTGCCGAGCTCCGCCCGCGCGGCCGATTCGGCCCCGGTCTTCTCCCGAAGCTCGTCCCCGAGGCGCTTCAACTCGACCGCACTGTCGGCCCCGCGGCCCTGGTTCGATGGGTCGAGGTACCCGCCCGAGATCGCGCCGGTCGCCTCGATGAGGTCCCCGGCGACGGTCACGAGGCGAACGCCACCCATCTGGGCGCGCGCGTGCGTGAGGTCGTCCATGACGACCGTCTCGCCGAAGACGTACCAGAAGGCCGGACGAAGCGCCTCCTCGAACCGGACGAGGTCGAGCGCGAACCCCGTCGCGCCCGGGGCCTTCGCGACGACAAGCGACTTCCCGTGAGGCCGCCCGGCAAGCATCTTGTTGAGCGGAAGAAAGGTCGCGCGGCCGCGCTTCTCCTGGCGGAGGAGCTGGATGCACTGTTCGGCGACCTGGTCGGACTCGACCACGAGCGCCTGGAACCGGTTCCCGCCCGCGACCTGAAGCGCCACCTTGTTCTTCGCGTCGAACTCGGCGAGCTCCTCGACCGTGCCGCGGATCCCCGGGAGCTTACCGAGATTGCGCTGGGAGAGGAGGAAGTCGACGGCGGCGAGCTGGTTCGGCCGCCCGCCGCTCTCGGCGCGCGCCTTGAGGCGGGCGTCGAGCGCTAGGTAACGGCGGTTGAGCTCCTGGACCTCTTGCCCGAGCCGGGCGGCTTCGGCCGTGAGGCCCTTCTCCTTCGCTTTCAGCTGGAAGAGCTCCTTCTGGAGGTCGCCGGTGGAGCCGCCCTGCGCGGACTTCGTGGGGCTGGCTTCCCGCGCCCGGAGCTCGAGGTCCTTGACCTCGACCTCGCGTTCCCGCAGGTCGTCCTCCGCCTGCGCCTGGCTCCGCTCCGCCGCTTCCCGGGCCGCGTTCGCCGCCTCCCGGGCCTGGACGGCCTCTTGCCAGGCCTTCTGTTTGGATTCGAGCTGGCGCGCGAGCTCGAGCTGAAGCTTGCGCGCCCCGGCGAGCTTCTCCTGGGACTTCCCCGGGGTGCCGGTCGCGCCCTGGATCTCCTGACCGAGCTCCTCGGAGCGCTTCGCCAACGCCGAGAGTTCTTCCGCCAGCTTCGTCTCCTGCCCCGCGAGCCCTTTGCGCTGGGAACCGTCCTCGGCGATCGCCTTCGAGAGCTCGGCGACCTGCGCGGCGATCCCCTCGAGGGCCTCCTCGAGGTGGCTGCGGCTCTGGTCGAGCCGCGCATACGCCATCTTCTTCTCGTCGAGCTCCTGCTTGAACTTCACGGCGGCGGCACCGCCGGCCTCGGCGATCTGGCGGTCGAGTTCGTCGACCTCCCGTCCGAGCGTCTCCTGTCGTCCCGCGAGCGTGCCCCGCTCCCCCTCGAGCCGCTCGAGCTCGGTCCGGACCGCCTCGACCTGCTTTTGACAGGTCGCGACCTCCTGCTCGGCGAGGCGGTGGCCGGCGCGGGCGAGACGGGCCTCGTGCCGGCGCTTGTCGTCCTGGAGCTGCTTATACTGGATCGCCTGGAGCCGCTGGCCCTCGAGCGCGCCGAGGCGGCTCTTGATGTCGGTGAGGAGCGTCTGGATCCGGTCGAGGTTCTGGTCGAGGTCGGTCCGCTTGACCGCGGCCCGCTCGAGCTCCTCGTCGTACTGGCTGATCCCCGCGAGGCGCTCGAGAAGACCCCGCCTCGGGACCGGTCCCATCGTGACGACCGGGTTGACGGCGCCCTGCTGGACGAGGTTGTAGCCGTCGCCCGCGAGCCGCGCGTGAGGGAGGAGCCCATCGATCTCGGTCTGCGTCGTGCGCCGTCCGTTCACGTAGAAGTACGAGTAGTAGCCGTTCGGGTCGCTCGGAGCGAGCTTGACGTAGCGGGTGACCTCGACCTCCGCGGAGTCGGACGGGAGGAGGTGGTCCGCGTTGTCGAAGACGAGCGAGACTTCGCACTCGGTCGCGGGCTTCTTCGAGGAGCCCCCGTTGAAGAACAGGTGCGTCAGGCGCTCGGCGCGCAAGGCCTTCGAGCTGGTCGGCCCGAGGACGAAGAGGATCGCGTCGGAGATGTTCGACTTGCCCATCCCGTTCGGTCCAGCGACCCCCGTGAAGCCGGGCTGGA
This sequence comes from Thermoplasmata archaeon, assembly GCA_027314845.1. The sequence goes on from DAHVAA010000016.1 coordinate 12,599, forward strand.
ACGGGATCTCGGTCGCGCCGGCGAACGACTTGAAGTTCCGCAGTTTGATCCTCTTGAGGTGCATTGAGCGTCTCCCACTGCCGGCTTCCCAGTTCCGACGTCCGTCGCCGACGGTCGCCCGTTTGTCGGACGACTGTCAGCGCCTCTCTCCGAGCCGTGTCAGCCATATTTAACACTATAGCCGGACCGGTACTGTTCAGAATCGGGTGGTGGAGGGGTCTCGCAATCCGGGTGTCCGGTTATCGGGAGTTCGGACCCTGGTCTCGAGGAGAGCTCGGCCCGGCTTCCCACATTCCAATGCGCATTGACGTGTCCGACAACTGGACCTGACCCGCGGCGGCGGTCGATCTTCGGGAGGTTTCACTGGCGTCCGGACGATCGGCCCGGGACAAGTGTCCGACACCGGGCACGGGGGCCACATTTCATCGTTCACTGCAGAGCCCTTCTCTGGCGGAGCCCGGTCGGGCCGACGGACGGGTCAAGCCGAATTGACGAGTCATTCATTGAACTCCCCCGGACTCTCTGTTCCAACCAGTAAGCGGGATCCGAACATGCGCGACTCTTCGTGGTTCAATCTGGTGGCGGCAACGGCAGCCGTGGTGATCGTCGTTATCGGCGTGTTCGCCATGGTCCTTCCGGCCACGAGCTCGCCGACCGCATCCCTAAGGGGGCCGGCGACGAACCCTACTGTCTACCGAAATCTCACGATCGCCTTCGATCCGAAGGACGGCACCTTCGACTACAGTTCTACCGCCCTCGCGGTACCGATGGGGGCGACCGCGGTCTTTACGATCACCAATTATGACCCGACCGTTGCGATGGTGCCGAACGCCTCGTACTCCCACGTGGTCGGGACCGTCGGAGGTACCATGACCGTCGTGGCGAACGGGGTGAGCTCGACGCTCTCGTCGGTCGCGGTCAGCGACATCGCCCACACGTTCACGATCTCGAGCGGGGCCTACCACCTCAACGTGCCGATCCCGCCGGCCAGCTCCTCGAACTCACCCACTAAGGTGACGTTCTCGGTCACGTTCAACGTGCCCGGTACCTACACGTGGGGCTGTGCGGTCCTGTGCGGGCCGGACGGCTCGATGGCCCGCGACGTGATGTATGGCTCTCTCACCGTAAGCTGAGCCGCACCGGCTCGACCCGGGCCGGAGGACTCAAGGGAGCGGGTCCTCGCCGTACAGGACCTCGGCGATCTCGGGCAGGGAACGAAGCGCCACCGCCTGCGGCGGCCGGAACGCCGAATCGGCGGGCGCCTTCTCGCAGATGAGCCAGCCGGCTTCCCAGGCGCTCAGTCGCGGCGCGCGGGCCTCGAAGACGTAGTCGAACGCCCACCGGGCCTCCCCCACCGGGCCGACCGCTCCCAGGAACGGGAATATCGAGGCCGCGAGGAAGGGCGCCAGGACGGGTCGGACACCCTCCGAGGTCTCGGGATAGAACTGGCGGACACGGTCGGTGTTCCCGATCGCGACCACGTGGCGCCCGTTGCCGAGGCCGGTCCGGGCGATGACCTCCTGAGCGATCGAAGGAAGGCGCAGGAAGTCGGACAGCTGGACGAGCACGCGTTCCGGCTCGTCGGAACGCACCACCGACCAGAGGGCGAGGCTGGCGAGGGGCTCCTGGGGCCGCGCCTCCTCGGGCTCCCGCGTGACGAACAGGTGGTCCTCCTTGACCCAACCTTCCGCCGCAGGGTCCGCGTCCTCCCGGTCCGCCGTCGGGCCCCGAATGTCCAGCCAGTAAAGGTCGGGGTCGTTCGAACGCGCGAGCGCGAACAGGACCCGCTTCATCACCGCGCGCGACGAACCCCAAACGAACGTCGCGGCCGGCGCCCGCGTCAGCTCCGCGAGGTCGATCGCGGCCGGCACGGGTCGGTTCAAAGTCCGGCCTCCGACGACCGCACAGGGATGAGGGGTGAAATAGCTCT
>DAHVAA010000170.1 GCA_027314845.1 Thermoplasmata archaeon
CTCCACGCCCGGGGCTTCGACGTCCTCGCGGCCCAGCTCGGCTTCACCCGCTCGCACACCATCGCGGTCCGCGTCGAGATGGAGGGTGGGGGGGAGGACGCCGCGCGACGGCTCGCCGCCGCGGGGGTCATCGCGAACAAGAACCTCCTTCCCGGCGACCGGAGCCCGAAACACCCCGGCGGGGTCCGGCTCGGCACCCCTGAGGTGACGCGCGTCGGAATGGGTCCGAAGGAGATGGAGCGGGTCGCCGAGCTGTTCGACGACCTCCTCCACAAGGGCCGCCCGACCGAGGAGGTCCGGCGTCGCGCCGCCGAGCTCAAGTCAGAGTTCACCCGGATCCGGTACTGCTTCGCCGCGGGCGAGGCGGCCTATCGCTACTACGACCTGGTCGGCCACCCGCCGCCATGATCGCGTTCCTCTAGCGCTCGCCTTCGCCGTCCGGGCGGACGGCTTCCTCGCGCGCGGCGACGGCCCGTTCGAGCGCGTCCGCGTCCACGGTCACTCGTGGCGCCTCGGGGAGCGGGGGCGCAAGCGCGTACTCCGGCGCCTCCTCGGCCCCCGCCGCGACGACGAGCGTCCCGTCCGCGACAAGCGAAGCGAGCCACTCGTCGAGCAGCTCCGGCGGTGGGTCCGGCTCCCACGATCGGGCGATCTCGGCGCGGTCGGCATGGCCGGCCCGTCGTACCGCCTCTACGACCTCGGCCCGGCCCTCCGCGAGCCGGCGGGCCGCCTCCTCCTCGCTCGGAGGGGAGCTGAGCACGACCGGGCGCCGACGGCGCGAGACGGCGGTGCTCCCGAGGCCGACCGAGCCGGCGAGCGCGAGCACAACGAGCGAGAACGATGGGACCGCCGGTCCGTTCCCCAGGGAGGACGCCGGCGCGAGAGAGACCGGACCGACCAGCACGTCCCCGGCGGCGTCCGCGATCTGGATGGTTCCCGCCGTGACCCCGGCGAGCGAGTAGTTGACCCAGGCACCGGTCGTGTTCGGTCCGCTCCAGGTAACGGGCACGACCATCGCGCTCGAACTCCCTCCGCCCCGGTACTCGAGGTAGAGGTAGGCGCCCGGGACCGGGTCACCGTAGCGGTCCGAGACGTGCCAGAACGTACGGTTCACCTGGGCGCCGACGAGGCGGAGGAGAGGGTCGTAGAGGCGAAGGTGGGCGAGGTCCGGGTCCACCACGACCGGCACGCTGGCCGCGGGCCCGGGCAGTCCCGTCCCCTCCAACCGGACCGTGAGGCTGCCCGCGACGGCCGGCGTGAGATTGACGAGGAGGGTTCCGTCGCTCCAGGCCGAGGTCGGGATCGCGAACGAGGTCGCGGGGGCGGCGGAGAGCGGTCCGAGCCCGGAGAGGTTCACCCACGATAAGGCGCCCGCTCCGTCCGGCCCGACCACGACGAGGTCGACGGGCGCCGCGAACGAGGGCACCGGCTCGCTCACGAGGTCGAGGGCTCGCCAGCCGAGCCGCACCGGTTGGCCCACGATGGTCGGGGAGGGGGGCGGCGTGGTCGCACCGAGCGAGACCGCCGGTCCGGCAGCGACCGCGAACGACAGATTCGCGCTCGCGACCGAGCCGAGCAGGTCGCGGACCGTGACCGAAAGTCGTACCGCTCCGGCCGCGGGGGCGACGAACGGCACGAGGAGCGGGCCGTCGGAGGAGACCGAAAGGACCGCCACCGGTGCGGCCAGGTCGGACGCGTTCCACCAGACCTCAGCGGGGAGGGCTCCTCCGAGGAGCGCGACCGAGAAGTTCGCGGGCACGCCCGCCCGGGGATTCGGGGACGTGAGGGTCAGCGACCCGAGCGCGAGGGGGTCGACGACCCGGACGGCCGTTCCGACCGAGCGGTTCGTGCCGGCCGCATCGATGACCCAGGCCTGCCCGGAGTAGTTGCCCGTTGCGCCGTAGGCAGGGTCGAACGTCCAGGCCGGACCGGCCGTCGTCGAGCAGCGCGTCGGGGCGGGACCGGCCGCGAAGCACGCGCGGACGTACGGGAGTACCCCCGAGCCGTTCGCGACGGAGAGCGTGAGCGGTATCGGCCGATCGAGGTAGCCGACCGGCGTCGCCGGATCGAGGGAGAGGGCGAGAGAAGCGTTTACGGAGAGGATCGGCGAGGTCCAGACGGCCGAGCTGAGGCCGTTCGTGATGTTGACCGAGAGCACCGCCGTCCCGGGGGACGGGTACGTGACGTTGGTCGCGCAGCGAACGGCCACGGCTCCGGGGGCGGCGGAGACCGCGGAGCAGATGACGGTGCGGCCGGGGACACCCCGGCCGAAGTCGAGGAGAGCGGAGTATCCGTATCCCGAGGTCCCCCGCGCGGTGACGGCAACCGGTACCGGCTCGCCCGCGTCGAACGTCGTGAGCGCGATCGATCCCGAGGTGATCGAGGTCGGTACCGCGGTCAGGTTGAGCGAAACGTTCGGCGTTCGAAAGACGTTCGGGCCGACGGTCGCGGTGGCCGAAACGTTGAGCGTCGCGCCGGCCCCGCCGAGGAGCGCCCGGACCGTGGCCGAGCCGTTCTCGGGGATGAGGGCGAACCCGTTGCCCGCGAGCGTCCACGTGAAGGAGGCGGCGAGCGGGCTCGCCGTGCCGTTCGCGGTGCGGGGCAGCGCCAGGAACGTGACCGACCCTCCCGGGGCGATCCCCACGACCGGCCCGGCCGGGCTCACGGTCACGGCGGAGAGTCCGGCGACCCACTCGAGAGCGAAGGTCGAGCCGTTCTCGACCGAGGAGGGCAGGTAGCCCGCGGGGACGGCCGCCGCGAGCACCGACATCGGGGCGAACGGGCCGGTGTAGTCGGTGCACTCGGTCCCGCCCCCCGGTACTGGGGCGCACGATTCGGGCGGCGGCGCCGCCGACCCGGCGAACGCACCGTTCGACCCGGTGACGATCGTCTCGGTGACGAGCTGGCAGTTCTGGGAGATGAGCGTCCCGTTCGAGATGTAGGCGGAGGTCGCCTGCTCCTGGTAGCTGACGGTGAGGTTCACGCCGACGGCCGCCGATTCGGAAAGCGGCCCACCTTCCACCGTCAGCGCCCCGGAGAACGTCGCGGGACGGGTCGGGGTCGTGCACGGGCCGTTCCCCGAGACCCCGCCCGGGTTCGGGGAGGTAGGCACGGGGACCGCGGCGGCGACCGCCGTGGCGGCCACCGCGAAACCGGCCGTAGCGAGCAGGCCGAACACCACCAGGACCACGAGCCGGGACGGGGGTGGGGGACGATGGTTCGAGGGGCGGCGGCCGGCGCGCACCCGAGACTCCGTGCGTCCGCCCGTGGGGCGGGACGGACCCCGAGAGCGGGGTCATCGACCTTAACGATGTCGGGGCCGCCGGGTGGCCGGAAGATGGCGGGCCGGAGCGGGCGACGGACCTTTAGCGGCTCCCGGCTCCTCCGAACGTGTCGCCGGTCTGGCGGGCCTCGGTCACGCCTCCCCGGCTCGCCTCGTTCCCGCGGGAGTGGGAGCAGCTCGAATACTCCTCCCGGTCGATCGTCTTCCTCCTCGACGGCCGTCGGCTCTTGCGCGCCTGGGGACCGCCCGAGCGGCCCTGGGTCCTTGCGGTCGAGCCGGACGGAGGGCGCTGGCGCCTCGAGGCGTTTCGTCGGTCGCTTCCGTCGTCGGAGATCCGGGCCGCCGCGCGCGCGCTGTTCAGCTTCGAGCACCGGATCGAGGAGTTCTATCGGCAGGTCCGGACCGAGCCGGTGCTGCGGGGAAC
>DAHVAA010000171.1 GCA_027314845.1 Thermoplasmata archaeon
CTCCCAACATGTTCGGTCACGTGGCCATCCGGGCGCGGAGGGATTTGAACCCTCGACCGCCGGGTTAGGAACCCGGTGCCCTATCCAGACTGGGCGACGCGCCCCGATGGGAATGCCCTTTCGCGCATTTGACTACATCCTCCCGGGCGTTTCGAGAAGTTCCAAGGCCGACGCCATTCGGGACCGGCGCACCAAGGGCTCGACGTAGAGCCGCGTCGTCTCCGGGGATCGGTGCCCCAGCGCCGCGCTCACGTCCTCCCAGTCCGCGCCTCTCGCGCGGAGCGTGGTCGCTACGCCGCGTCGGAACGCGTGGCACGGCCACGGGGCCGTTCTCGCTCTGCGCTCCGCCGAGTGCAGCAGCCGGTCTACGTACGCCGCGCTCACGCCGACGAGCCGCCCGTGATCCTCCCGGCACAGCAAGTGCCCGGAGTCGTGCGAGCATCTCGAGGCCCAAGCGGCTCGATAGGGCAAGTACCACGCGAGCTCGGCACGCAACCGCGCCGGCGCCGGGAAGGTCGCGCTCACCGAACCGTGGCCTCCCTTCTCCCGAACGTCGTACTCCGGCGGTATGTGGTCGAGGTGGTAGTCTCCCGCCATCGACCGGACGATCTCGACGCGTCTCCGCCCGACCGCCAGCATCGCGGTGACGACCCGCTCTTGCCCTACCGCCGCGTTGAGCACCTTGTCCCGGTCCGCCGGCGGAACGATAGGGGTCCGCGTGGCCCGGTTCGGGTAGCGCTCCCGTATCCGCGATTCCTGAACCACCCAGTTCCCGCGACTCGAGAGAAAACTCCCCCAGATGCCGAGGTACGCTCTCGCGGTCTTCGGCGCGGCCCCGGGGGAAAGGCGGGACAGGAGCTCGATCAGGTCCTGCTCGGTGGTCCGCTCCGGCCCGTGCGGCGCGATCTCCGACGTCCTTCGGAGGACCCGCTCTGCCTCGTAGCCATTCCGTCCGGCGTATTTGCCCTGGCGCTGCTTCTCCGTCAACCATTCTCGTCCGAGTTCGATCCACCTTCGCCCGCGATCGGGCGCGGCGATCACCTCCGTCGGGTCGAGAAGGTCGAGCATCTACTTGACCCCCGCGTCGGGATGGTTGGCGGGGGGTTGAGCGGCCGCTTTCGGCGTAGCCGGCGCGACCAGGCGTACGCCTTCCAGATCGGTCTGAACGATACGTCCGGTCACGCTCTCTCGTCCCCCCGATCCAGCGACCGGCGGCATTTCCGAACGAAGTCGCACGGTCCCCCGTGACCTCGATGTAGGATGCAGAAATGATCGACCCATTCAAAACCACGAGCGCGAGACAGCGTGCGCGAGTGTGCGTCCCTTTCGAGGCAGGGTTTGCCGCACAGGCCCAAGGACCCCGGATACCGGTGAGTGGTATGCCCCCGGTCCTTGCCTTCTTTGAAATCTTCCATCTCCACGCCACCGGGCCAGCGGAGCGCCTCTTCCCGCGCACCCCGCGCCGCTGCCGGAGCCCCGCTCACGCCCTCACCTCCAGTATCGCCGGCAGCTCGCCCCGCTCGACCAGTACCCTCAGCTCCCGTTCGAACCGCTCCGTCGGCCAACCCCTCGCCCGAGCGACGGAAAGCTCGACCACCAAGGAGGCGCCCCGCTGTCCCACTTGCGCGTGAGCCCTCGGAACGTGCTGGCGGAGCCCTGTGGTCGAAGTGTACGGGGCGAGGCAAAGGGGGCACCCCGCAACGTGGTAACGGGGGCCGGTTCGGACGGTCAAGGCTTGCCCCCCACCAGCTCCCGCATCCGTGCGTCCACTCGCGCGATCTCTGCCTCCAGTATCCGCAGCGCCTCCCGGTAAGGACCCGTGAGCGGGACCTCGGGCTCGACCTTCGCCTCGCGGATCCGGAGTTGCAGGTAGCGCACCCCGTATCCCATGTCCCGGATCGCCTCGCGCAACGACCCCAGCACCACGTCCAACGGCTCGGACGCGGTCGGGGGAGGCAACGCGCACCCGCCGAGATGAGGCACCGCGGGCGGCGAGTGTGGATCGGGGACGGAGCGAGCCAACTGCCTACCTCACTTCTCGAGTGGCTCCTCTTGGTAGGAGTCGGGGCCGTCTTCGCCCGGTAACAGGAGATCGTGCAGGAAACCGTACACCTCGGCGAGCGCTTCCGCTACCTTCCGGGCGTAGCGAGCGACGCGCAGAGGGAACAGCTCGCGGGCGGGCGTCTCAGGCGGCGAGTGCGGGTCTGATCCTGACGGAGCCAACGACCTACCTCACCGTTGGAGTGGATCCGCTTCGTTGCCACCGAGAATGTCCGAGATGGCCCTCTTGGTTGCGCGCGTCCATGCCTTCGTGAGGGCGAAGTGCTCTCGACGCGACATATCGCCGACCTTCTCGCTGATCTCCGAGAGCCGGCACGAGCCGATCCCGTCCACGGACCGAGCGCCCTTCGAGACGCGGACCTGAACGCGATAGCGGTAGTCGTACTCTCCAGAGTCCGCAAGCTCCACGCGCCCCTCCTCGATGCCGACCTCAGTGATGGACAGTCCGAACGCGACCGATAGGCGCACGGCACCCGTCCGGTTCATGTCCCTCTTACCGTCGATCTCGTCGTAGCAGGCCGGGTCAGAGAGGATCGTGTCGCGCAGCTCGAGGAACGCGTTCCAAACCTTCGCCGCTTCTTCGATGGAGAGCTCCGGCCGCACCACGAGCGACGCGGCTACCGCCGGGTCATCCGCTTCGTACCTGTAAGAGCTCGGAGCGATCCCGCGCTCCCCGTCCCGCACCTTCTTCGCCGTCGTAAATCCGCTCGCCTCGCTCGCGCTCATTTTTCCGCCTCTTTCTTGTCCTTAGTGGACCTTGATGTGAGGATCATGCCGAGCTCGTTGTCCGAGAGATCGCGCCCTCCGAGCGAGCTCGCGTGAGCCCGGTGCCGGCGGTAGTACGCCCGGCTCCGCGCTCCGTTGGCGACGCCCGGGCCGCGGCCTCGCTTCTCGGTCACGCGCTCACCGCTCCCGCTTCGGCGCCGTCGTCGTCGTGGGATCGTGACGCCCGGCGAATCACGCGCCGGACCCAGGCAAGGTGCTGGTCGACAGACGAGCAGTATCGGGGCAACTGACCCTGACCGGGCTGAGGGTGCCCCTCGCAAAGCAGCGTCACGTCGACCGGCGTTCCCTCGGGAAAGCCGTTTCCGCACGCCGCGCAGCGGAGGGTCCCGGGCTCTTCGGTCCGTTGAGCCGCAAGGTGCCCCCTTGGACACGGTAGCAGGTCGACGCCGGAGATGATCATGGCCCCGCTCCGAACGCTCGCGCCCGTCTGTCGGCCTCTACCCACTCATGCCACAGCTCGTCCGCTTCCCTGCGTGCGCGATCCGCCTCGTCCGCTTCGGACTGTTTCAGTATGAGCGCCGCCCTCGCTCGCGCCCGGAACGCCTTATCGGCCGCGTCCTCGGCTTTCCGTCGCGCTGCGGCAGCCTGCTCCCGAAGGCGGTCCCTCGCACCAATCACGGGCTCGCCTCCCCCGGCAGCGCTCGCCCGCCGAACGCCCTCAAGTGCAGCAGGACCGCGTCGAGCACCGCATCGACCATCGCGCGCCGGTCGAGGAGCATCCCCGCGGCCCCGACGGCCCGGCGGCCCCCCGAGGTCGGCGCTCCCGGTCCGGCGTGGCACACGGCGCAATCCGGCGTGAAGGACCGGCCGCA
>DAHVAA010000172.1 GCA_027314845.1 Thermoplasmata archaeon
CCTCGAGGAGCTTCGAAGGTTGCGCCCCGACCTCCTGCTAACCCAGGACCTCTGCGGGGTCTGTTCGGTGACCGAGGAAGAGGTGGTCGAAGGCTGCCGCGTCGCGGGCGTCGCTCCGAAGGTCCTCTCGCTATCGCCTCGGCGACTGTCGGAGGTGGCCCGTTCCATCGATCAGATCGCCCTCGCGCTCGGGGACCCGGCCGCCGGTGCCGCCCTTCGGAGGCGGGCTGACATGGACGCGGTGCGGCCCGGTTCGCTCGCCTCGCCGCGGCCCAGGGTGGCGGTCGTGGAGTGGCTCGATCCCCCGATACTCGCAGGACTCTGGACCCCCGACATCGTGGAGGCGGCGGGCGGAGAACCCGTCGGACCCGAAGCGGGTCTCCCGGGCGAACGAACCACCTGGGCCGCGCTCGCGGGCCGGCGCATCGACCTCTTGATCCTCAGTCCCTGCAGTTTCCCGGTCTCGAGGACCCGTGCGGAGCTGGAGGACCCGAGGATCGATGCGGGCCTCCGACTCGTCCATCCGCGGCTGGGATGCTACCTCGCCGATGAGGCGTACTTCAGCCGGCCAGGCCCGCGTCTCGCGGACGGCGTCCGCCTCGTTCGACACCTGATCGAGGGGTCCCCGCTTCGCCCACCGATGCCCGTAGAGGCGTGGGCCAACTCCCCGCCGGGGGTCACGGCATGAGTTCCGGCCCGAACTACTACTACACCTGGACACCGGCGCAGCCGACGCCTGCGCGCCTTTCGACCTCGCGGACCGAGATCGTTCAGCTGCTCGTCGCCTTTGGGGTCCTGACCGTCGACCTGGTGATCCTTATCGGAGGCGGAGGACTCTACGGCTACCACCGGGGCGGCCTGCTCGGCACTCTCTCGGTCGCGGTGGTCCTCTCCGCCGCAGCGGCTGCGTTGACGGGGTTCCTCTGCCACGAACTCGCGCACAAGTTCTACGCGCAACGGCACGGGTTCTGGGCCGAGTTCCGGCTCTCGCCCATCGGGCTGGTCGTTTCGCTTGTCACGTCGTTCGCGGGCTTCCTCTGGGCGGCCCCGGGGGCGACGGTCGTGAGCGGGATGTCCGAATTGGACCGGGCGAACTGGGGCCGCACCAGTCTCGCCGGCCCCGCCACGAATGCGGTCTTCGGGGGCATCTTCTACCTCGCGGCGCTCGCGACCTTCCAGGTCGGCTCCCCGTACTCTTCCTGGTTCGTGCTGCTCGCCTGGTTCAATGGTTGGTTCGCCACGTTCAACCTGCTCCCCTTCGGTCCGCTCGACGGCGCGAAGGTCCTGCGCTGGTCGGCCGCTGCGTGGGTCGGGGCGATCGTCGCCTTCGGCGCGTTTACGGCCGTAGCGACGCTGGTGCTTTATGGGGTCGTCAATCCCTTCCTCGGCCCGTAGGGTGTCGAAGGCCATGACTCGACCCGCGGTCCGCGACCTGGGCAACGGCCGGCAGCTCCTCGACCTCGACTTTCGGGATACCGAGGGGCTCGTGGCCGCCTACTTACTGCCGGAAGAGGAAGGCTATTCGCTCATCGAAACCGGGCCGTCCACCTGCCGGTCCGCTCTGCTGGAGGCCATCGGAAGGGCGGGGATCTCCCCGGAGGAGGTTCGACATGTCTATGTCACCCACATCCACCTCGACCACGCGGGCGGCATGGGAGCCGTCGTAGAGTCGTTCCCCCGGGCGACCTTCTACGCACACGAAGCCGGGGTTCCCCACCTGGTCGACCCCACGCGGCTGATCGCGAGCGCCCGCCGCGCGTGGGGGGCGGCCGCAGACCCTCTCTGGGGCACGATCGTGCCGGTCCCGGCGCCCCGGGTGGTCGCGCTCCATGGTGGAGAGCGTTTCCCCCTCCGAGGGGGGGAACTCACCGTCCTCGCGACGCCAGGTCATGCGCGGCATCATCTCGCGTTCTTTGATTCCGGGATCCGCGGGGTGTTCACCGGGGACGGTGCGGGGGTCCGCCTGGAACAGAGCGCGCACTTGCGACCCGCGGTCCCTCCGCCGGACCTGGACCTCGAAGCGCTGTTCACGAGCCTCGAGGTGATGCGCCGGACCGACCCTAGGCTCGTCCTCTTCAGTCACTTCGGGCCGAGCCCGGACGGCGCTTCCGACCTCGTTCGGTACCGGACCGTCGTGGAGCAGTGGCGGGACGTGGCGCTCGCGGCCGCTCGGGAGCGGGCCGACGTCACCTTCGTAGCCTCGAAGCTGAGAGCGTACGATGAGGCGGCGTCCGCTGGCGACGCGGCGAGCGACCGCGAGTCGCTCGTCTCGGGCTACGATCTCGCCGCCATGGGGTTCCTCCGGTACTTCGAGACCCACGGGTTGATCGGTCGGTGAAGGAACCGGGTGGCCTCGACCGGAGGGGTCGGCGCCAGGCGGCGCTCACGCTGCTGCTCGCGCGGATCGTCTATGCGTTCAACTGGTACAACGTCGGTGCCGTGCTCCCCCTGATCGGAAGCCAGCTCGGCGCCTCCACGTTCGAGCTCGGGCTCGTCCTCGGAGCGTTCCTCCTCGGCGCCGGTATCTTCCAAGTGCCGGCCGGGCTCGCGGCGCTCCGGTGGGGAAACCGCTCCGTCTCGTTGTTCTCGCTCCTGTTGATGGGCGGTTTCTCGCTCGCCTCCGCTTTCGCTCCGAACTGGGAGTGGCTCGCCGTCCTGCGTTTCGGGGCCGGGGCGGGTGCCGCGTTCTTCTTCGCACCCGCCCTTGGCCTCGTGACCTCCTACTACAACGCCGGCTCGCGCGGACCGATGGTCGGGCTCTTCAACTCAGGGTTCAGCATCGGCTCGGGGATCGGGCTCTTCGGCGGCGCGCTGGTAGGCGAGGTCTACGGTTGGCCGCTCGCCCTTGGGATCGGCGGCGCGGTGCTCCTCGCCATGGCGGCGATCGCCCCGTTCGGTCTCCCCCGTGTCGGTGCCCCCCCTCCGCGGCGTCCTTTGCGGCAGCTGTGGGACGCCGCGACCCCGATCTTCTCCTCCCGGTCGATCTGGGCGCTCTCGGTGGGAACCTCGGGGCTCTGGGCGGCGTTCTACGCGGCCGCCCAGTATTTCACCGACTTCGCACACGCGGTCCATCCCGGTTGGTCCGTGGCGCTCGCGGCCGGAGTTCCGACCGTCATGATATTGCTCGAGGTGCCGGGCGGCCCGATCGGAGGGTGGCTCGGAGAACGGGCCACGAAGATGCGGCGGGTGATCCTCGCATGGGGGATCGCCTCGGGCCTCGGGATCCTCCTCATCCCGGTACTGCCGTTCGGGGCGCTCATCGGACTCTTCGTCTTCCTAGGGTTTGCGGACGGGGTCGTCTTTGCGGTCCTGTACCTCATCCCGTCCTACCTGCCCGAGTCCCACGGGGAGAGCCTCGCGCTCGGACTCGCTGTCGTGAACTCGATCCAGATCTTTCTCGGGAGCGCGCTCGCGATCGTGTTCGGCTATCTTGCGGGAACCTACGGATACAGCTACGCCTGGTGGTTTGCTGCGGCGATCGCGCTCGCACCGCTCCCGCTGCTCTTGTGGGTCAGCGGCCGCGGGGGCGACGTCGCGACGGCGTACGTCCGCCCCCGCGCCCGGCGGCCCCCGTCCGTCCGTCTTCCGGACCCACCAGCGTGACGAGGTTGGTCG
>DAHVAA010000173.1 GCA_027314845.1 Thermoplasmata archaeon
AGATAGGGAAGGCCGGACTTCACCTGCTCCGCCTGGAGGAGCGTGGTCGTCAGGACCGCGATCGCCTGCGACTCGTTCTGGGAGAGCAGGAACTGACCGGCGGGGTCGATCCCGTTCTGGAAGTTGTCGGCCACGCTCGGGTGGTTACCCTGGGCGATCGCCTGGAACCCGTAATCCCACCAGCTCACGAACGCCGGACGGTTGGGCGCGGGAACGTTCGGATTCTGTTGGGCGAGCCAGTTGTACCCCGCGCTGTCGTACTGGTTCGGGGTGTCGAGGGCGCTCCCGGCCGCACCGAAGTAGTATCCCGAAGGGTCCGACGTGTTCGGCTGCAGCCAGGTCGGCAGGGTCGCCGCCACCTGGCTCGAGAACTGGGACTTTGAGTTCCCCGGAATGCCGGCGTCGATCGCGACCCAGACGTTGGGCAGCACGAGCCCCACGACGACCAGGAGCAGCACCACGTGCCGCACTTTGAACGCCTTGCGGAACGCCGACAGCTGGCTGCGTCGATCCGAGAGCGAGGCGACCGTCCGGCGGAGCTCGGGGAACCCGGCGATATCGAGCGCCCGGATGATCCCCAGCGCCGGCAGGAGGGCGAAGATCGGCGAGCCGACCTCGAAGAACTTGGCGGCGGAGATCGGGAGGTAGAAGGAGAGCAGCGCGAAGACGAGGAAGACCACATAGACCCGCTGGAAGCGGTGGTGGATGATCTCGTAGACCACGAGACCGATGCCGACGAACGATAGGAAGAACGTGACCACCCCGTACCCTACGATGAGCTGGTCGATCGACGGGGCCTGGACCTCGGCGATGGTCGAGTAGATGAGGTTCTTGACGAAGTAGCCCTGGCCCGTCACCACGCTGGTGAAGTACCCGGGGCTCACGATCGCGAGGAGCGCGGTCGCGAGCCCGAGGAGGCCGGCGGTCAGCGGGATCGAGAAGATCCACGGGACATCCCGCAGGAACATGAACGGGAGCAGGAGAAGGAGCACTCCGAAGAACAGCAGGAGCGGCAGGTCGAACCAGACATGGAACTGCTGCTGGACGATGTAGTAGGGCATCGCCATCGGGAACCCGACGAGCCCGACGATCCAGGTCGCGATGTACAGCCCGAAGGAGTCCACGCGTCGGATCCGCTCCACGATCACCAGGACCAGGGTCGAGATGCCGATCACGACCACCGCGTAGGTGAACCCCTGCCAGGCGAGGGCGAGGGCCCCGAACGAGACGCCCGTGAAGACGGCCCACTTCACGGCGCTTCGCTCCGTGGCGAGGAACCCGCGCAGGCCCCGGAGCACCGACCGGGGGTCGCGGTAGTTCTCGACCCAGCGTCGGGTGCCGACCGCCTTCACGGTCCGGAGGTACGCATAGACGACGACCAGGATGACGAAGGTGTAGAAGGAGAGGTAGTTCGCGTAGGCGAAGATCGTGGAGTCGATGTTCGCGCTGAGGAACGGATAGATGAGCGCCGCGGCGAGCCCGACGCGCCGGCCGGCGACTTCCCGGCCGATCAGGTACACCGGGAACACCCCGAGGGCCGCCCAGAGGGGGGCCTGGAGGTCGAGGAACCAGGAGCCCGCGACCACCGCGTTCCCCCCGAAGAACGGGGCGAACACCATGCCGAGGATGGCGTTCATCCAGTCGAACAGCGGCTCCCGCGGGTTGATCGCTCCGATCGGGAACCGGAGCATCGGGTCGTGGATCAGGTTGCGATGGTTCAGGATGATGTAGCTCATCACCCGGGAGTGGTAGTACGAGTCCGATCCACCCCCGTAGGTGAACAGCGGGCCCCACTGGGCGATGATCGGGTACGCCCAGATCGTCCGGATCGCGAACGAGAAGCCGAACGCCGCGAGCAGGAGGGCGACGGTCCATCCGTGCCGGCGCCACCAACTTGTATGGGACGATTCCATGCGTCGCCGCACTCCCGGAGTCGGCGGCGCGCGAGACCGAGGGGGTGTATAAATAGGCTACTATCGGAAAACTTTCCGCGCGGCGACGAGGGCACGGACGGACCGTCCCCGGCGGGGCCGGGGCGCCGCGCGGCGCGGTCTACGCGTGCGCGCGGAACCGGTAGAAAACCCGGCCGTCCCCGACCTCGTACGACTCGACCGCGACCGTCTGGCCGACGTGCAGCTCCTTCCAGGGTCGTCCCTCGATGCGACCGAACAGGCGGAGCGGTACCCCCTCGAGATCGACCAGGCCCACTGCGAAGGGGACCTCGGCCTCGAGGCCGAGCGGCGCGCCCGCCAGGACGGCACTGAAGGCGTAGAGGCGCCCGCTCTCGGGCAGGTCGAACCACTCGAGGTTCTCCTGGTGGCATTTGGGGCAGACGGTCCGGGGCGGCCAGGAGATCGCCCCGTCCCTCGGGCACCGGGTCGTCGACAGGCGACCTTCGCGCAGCCGGTCGTAGAACCGATAGAGCCGGGTCTCCTTCTCGGTCTCGAGGGGAAAGAAGTCGAGGAGGAACGGCCGGCGCTCGCGCGCGGCCGCCGGTGGGGTCGCCGAGCCGGCGGGAGCCGCGGCCGGGGCGACCCCGACCGTCGGGGCGGCCGGCCCGGGAGCGTCCGCCCGGCGCTTCGGCCGCGGAACGATCGACGGTTCGCTCATGCTCCCCCCTTCGGCCCGTAGACCATGACCGAATGGACGTTCGCGCTGCCCGAGAGATTGTGGACGAGGGCCCACTCGGGGTCCGGCGCCTGGCGGGCCGCCGGAACGGCGTGGGCGAACTGCTGGTAGACCTCGACGGCCTGCGCGATGCCCGTCGCCCCGAGCGGATGACCGCATCCCAGCAGGCCCCCGCGCGGGTTCACGACCAGCTCGCCCCCGACCTCGCCGCGCCCGTCGGCGGCGAACCGGCCCCCTTCGCCCGGGGCGCACAGGCCGAGCGACTCGTACTCGATGATCTCGGAGATCGTGAAGCAATCGTGGATCTCCGCGAGATCGAGGTCACCGACCCCGATCCTCGCGCTGCGGAGCGCCTCGCGCGCGGCGTGCTTCATCCCCGACCAATCGGTGAGGGAGCCCGCGTTCGCGAGGTTGTGGAAGTCGGAGTACTGCCCCGTCCCTCGCACCCACGCCGGAGTGTCCGTGTAGCGCCGCGCGAACTCTTCGGCGACCAACACGACCGCGGCCGCCCCGTCGGTCATCGAGGAGCAGTCGCCGAGCCGGAGCGGCGGGGCGATGAGCGGCAGGCGAAGGAGCTTCTCGCGCGCGAACGTCTTCTCGAAGAACTGCGCGTAGGGATTCGTGTTCGCGAACCGGTGGTTCTTCTCGGAGACCGCCGCCAGCTGCTCCTCGGTCGTACCGTACTCCAGCATGTGACGCTGGGCGACCATCGCAAAGAACGGAGGGGCGGTGGCGCCGTGCGGGCCGTCCCAGGGACGGTCCATCACGCAACCCATGGCCGAGTTGGCCTCCGCCATGGACGGGAGATTCATCTTCTCCACACCGACCGCGACCGCGATGTCCGAAAGCCCGGCCGCGATGGCAGCGTACGCCGACCGGATCGCCGATTGGCCCGACGCGCAGGCGAGCTCCGTGCGCTGGAGGATCTTGCGGGGACTCAGACCCATCTGCTCGGCGGCCAGCGGGGCCACGTGCGACT
>DAHVAA010000174.1 GCA_027314845.1 Thermoplasmata archaeon
GCCAGCCGAAGGGGTCGAAGGGCCGACGGGAGATCTGGGCCGGGTCGTGGGTGCTCGTCTTCCTGCTCGGTCTGCTCCCGTTCGAGTGGTACGGGCCGTTCGGCTACGCCTCCGCGGTGACGGCGACCGGAGCCCCGGTCTATCCGAACACGAACTCGCTGATCGCCACGATGTTCGGCTTCCCGTTCGACACGATCTGGGTCGCGATCTTCGGGATCCTCGTCTACGCGCTCGCGGTGTTCACGAGCTTCGCCACGGATGAGCTGAAGGCGCTCGCGGGCGAGGAGACGACCGTGCCTCCCGAGCCGCCGACGCCCGTCGGCGCCCACCTGGAGGCCGAGCCGTAGAGAGCGGGAACGGACCCGCCCTCGGGCGGGGACCCCCGACCAACCCCTTCCTTCCCCTCCCCGGAAAACCCGCCGAACCCCCGAACGGGTCCGGGTGGTTTTCAGGACCGTTCCCAGGTCGCAGCGGTCGGAGCCCCGGACCCGCCCCGCGGGGAGCGCCTTCGGGGGCCCCGAGATGCCCGAGCGCAACCTGATATCGTTGCGACGCACCGAAGGGTGGCGATGGAGCGGACGGGACCCCGGCATCCCTCGGCCCAGCGGGTCGACCGGGCGCTGCGCGCCCGGGGTCTCCTCGACCGCGTTCACGAGCTCCCGGCGTCCACGCGGACGGCGCCGGAGGCGGCCCGGGCGGTCGGATGCGACGTCCGGCAGATCGTGAAATCGCTGCTCTTCCGCACGGCCGGCTCGGGCACGCCGGTGCTGGTCCTCGCGAGCGGCGGTCACCGGGTGGATGAGCAGTGGATGCAACGGGAGGTCGGTGAGCCGCTCGCCCGCGCCGATCCCGAGTACGTGCGGTCGGTCACCGGGTTCGCCATCGGCGGGGTGCCGCCGGTCGGGCACGACTCGGAGATCCCCACGTTCGTCGACTACGACCTCCTCGAGTTTCCCGAGATCTGGGCGGCGGCGGGACACCCGAACGCCGTGTTCCGGCTCACCTCCCGGGAGCTGCTCGAGCTGACCGGGGGACGCGCGGTGCCCGTGACGCCGCCAGTGGCCCCGTCGGCCCCGGACCGACCCTGGGTCACCTTCGACTGCTACGGGACCCTCGTCGACTGGCGCACCGGGCTCCTCGGGGCGCTCGAACGCACCACGGCGTCGTGGACCGACGGCGAGCGGGGGCGGCTCTTCGCGGCGTATCTCGCCGCGGAGCAGCGACTCGAGGAGGGCCCGTATCGGCCGTACCGGGAGCTGGTGGTCGACGCGCTCCGGGCCGCCGCGGCGACCTGCGGTCGATCGATCTCCGAGACCGAGGCCCGCGCGATGCCCGAGTCGATCCCCGAGTGGCCGGCGTTCTCGGATACGCGAACGGCGCTCGGGGCCCTACGGTCGCAGGGATTCCACATCGCGGTCCTCTCGAACATCGACCGCGACCTTCTCGACCGGACGCTCCGAGCCCACGGACTCGCCGTGGACCTTGCGGTCACCGCGAGCGAGGTGCGGAGCTACAAGCCGTTCCCGGCGCACTGGGTGCGGTTCCTCAAGGAGGTCCACGTGACCCCGAGCGAGGTGTGGCACGTCGCGGGGGCCTACCCGTACGACATCCCGGTCGCGGCGCGTCTCGGCTTCCGAACGGCGTACATCGCGCGGTACCCGGGCGAGACCCTGGGCCCCGGGACGGACGAGGTGCTTCCCGATCTCACGTCGTTCGTCGCGGCACGGACCCGAACGGGGTGATCCGGGTCACCGGGACTTCGCTCGAGGCCGGGCTCGCGTTTCGGCCCCCGGCGGCGCACCGAGCGCGCGGGCCGCTCGCGGGCGGAGCCCGCCTCGGACGACGGGGGCGCAACGGCGGGCCCACCGAGGCGATCTAGGTCGGGTGTGTCGGCGGCCGCCGGGTCGGGGAGCGAGATCGGGAAGGAGGGCTAACGCCCCGGCGGTTGCCCGCCGGAGCGGCCAGGTCGCAGTAGTAAGCCCCTTTCCGTTTCAGGCAGCATTCGACTGCGCGCTCTCCTCGGCGGTCAGGGAAACTCCTCATCCCGTCACTCAGGGCTTGCTCCCGGGGAGTCGGCCGTTTCATCAGATCCGGATGGAGCCTCCGATGCGACATCTTCACCGTCCCATCCAACTGTGTCGTTTCTGCTCCGGAGCTCGGACTCTCGCCCGTCGGGTTCCCACCCGACCCCGTGTTTCCCGGAGAGGGGACTTTCCTCAGCGGCCGGCCGTTGCCGGCACGGTCCACCGTCAGCTGCCCTCTGCCTCCTGGCGGAGGGCCGAGGGGACGAGAGGCCAAAAGCCCTTACCTATCGGGAGCCGCGGGACCGGGAACGGACGGCTCGGGCCCGTCGGCGGGATCGGGAGCGAAGGCGCGGCGAGCGGGACCGGGACCGAGGGGTCGGCGACCGGGACCCCCAGGCTGACACCGGTGGGAGCGATCACCGGCGGCCGAGGAGCCTGGGAGAAGTCGAAGTAACAGGAGAGATTGCCGGCCGTCGCCACGCGCGCGTTGAGGTACGGTAGCCCCCAGTTCGCATCGATGAAGCGGAGGACGGCCGCCGGATCGATCGGGGTCGAGCAGATCCGGTCCGCGGGCGTGTACGGAGAGAGCGCGAGGAAGGGGACGCGGAAGCCGTCGCGGCCCGTGGAGGTCATCGGCGGCGGGACGGTGTCCCAGTAGCCGCCGTTCTCGTCATAGAAGATCAGGACCGCGCTCGAGTTCGCGATCGGGCTTTCGAAGATCGTGTTCACGACCGCCGTCGTCCATTCCTCGCCGAGCGTGACGTTCTAGGGCGGGTGCTCGCTGTACGAGAGGCTGTTCGACGGATCGACGAAGACGACCGCGGGAGGATCGGGGGCGGCCAGCTGGGCCGCGAGCGACGCGACGCCCGTCACCCGACCGGCGCTGCACGGATCCGAGGTGAGCGCCGGGAACCATTGGGGGGCGACCGGCAACGGGAGGCTCTGCTGGACGTCGTAGAACCAGGAGAGATTCGCCTGCGTCAACTGCCCCAGGATCGTCGGTTGGTCCGTCACGGTCGAGGGCGGGGGCGTGTCGGCGTTCCAGCCGCTCAGGTTCGCCGCGGAGATGTCGAACACACGGTTCGGGTACGTCGGACCGAGGACGCCGGTGAAGAACCGGTCCCCGAGCGCGTAGGACCGGGCGTACGTGTAGTACGTCGGGAGCTGCGCGGCCGTGTAGTATCCGACCGCGTCCTGAGGGCTCGCGATCCCCGCGGCGTTCGCGACCGCGACGAAGAGGTTGTTCTGGCCGTGGTTGTAATCCTCGAGCGCCGAGACCGCGTCGTGCGGAAAGCTCGGGGTGGACGTTCCCGTGAGCGGGAACGGAGCGACGGTCGCGGTCCCGTTGACGGAGACCGGAAAGGTGCCGTTCGGCGGGTTGCCGATCACGCCGGGGTAGGCGCCGAAGTAGTTCTCGAACGCGTGGTTCTCCTTCACGATGACGAACAGGTGCCGGATCGGGGTGGCCGTCGCGGGCGCGACCTGCCAGCTCCGGACGCATCCCGAGCCGCTCGGGCCGACGCGCGAGCCCGGCACGACGAATACCCCGGCCAGGATCACGGCGGACGCGACCACGACGACGA